>JAXDCU010000481.1:0-11797 GCA_034677645.1 Verrucomicrobiia bacterium | reverse complement strand
TTGTTCCACACAGCAATGTTCCCCGGCATGGCCGCTTTCGCGCAGGGCATTCTCACTCTCCAGTCAGCCGGATGCAAGGTCGTGACTGACGACGTGATCTATTACGAGGAACCGATGTTTGCCGACGGCGTGATTGCTCAGGCAATCGATACTGGTGTGGCATCGGGCGTTGCACATTTCTCCAGCGCGGGCAATAGAGCGCGTCAAGGCTGGGATGAGCCGGCGGGTTTCCGCCCGTCTGGGTATTACTTCTCCCAGTCCGGGTACAATCAGGAAGCCCACGATTTCGATGCCGGGCCCGGAGTCGACCCGTTTCTGGACATAACGGTGCCAGCTAAAGGAAAAGTATACCTGGTTTTTCAATGGGCCCAGCCCTATGCCAGTGCCGGCGCACCAGCCGGGGCGCAAACGGACCTGGACATATACGTTTTCGCTGAAATCCCCAATCCCCCATATTATTACTGGTTAGGCTATGCAGAGGAGGACAACATTGGCGGTGATCCAACCGAGCTTCTTTATATATACAACGGCTACAATTCTCCAGTCAATGCAAAGCTCCTGATTGGGAAATACAACAATGTTTCCCCAAATCCGCAGCCTGATCCGCCATTCTTGAAAATGGTGTGGTGGAATAGCTTTACGATTAATGAGTACCCCGCTCTTCAGAATAAGGCGACGACTTATGGGCATGCCAATTCGGCCGGCGCCGTTGCCGTCGGCGCCGCCTACTACGGCGACACGCCCGAATATGGCCAGGACCCGCCGCTCCTCGAATACTTCTCGAGTGCGGGAGGAACACCGATCTTCTTCAACCCGGATGGCACACCCGTCAACCTTGATAGCTCACCGATCGTCCGACAGAAGCCCGATGTCGTCGGGCCGGACGGCGTGGACACGACATTCTTTTATCCCGGCCTCGATTATGAACCGAACGGTTATCCCAACTTCTTCGGCACGTCGGCCGCCGCCCCGCACGTGGCGGGAATCGCGGCATTGGCCTTGGAGAAACTGTCCGTCACGCCCGGCGAGATAAGGACAGCGCTCCAGAACACAGCCATCGACATGGGAGCCTATGGATTTGACTACGACACTGGGTACGGATTCGTCCAGGCGGACAAGACCCTGGCAGCTCTCTGGCCACTGGGCGATCTGAACTACGACGGCTGTGTCGATAGGACCGATCTAGCGCTTATTATGGTTCCTATCCGGGCACGTTCCACGGACCTCAATTACGACCTCAACGACGATGGAAACGTGAACATATCCGATGCTCGGTATTTGGCCACGCTGTTCACCAATCCGGGTGGAGCGCCGTGTGGGCCTACCCCCACTCCGACCCCCAAACCGACCAGCACATCCAAGCTCAAGCCGTCGCAAGGCGTCAACCAAACCCCGACCTCAGCGCCAGTCCAAACGTCCAGGGCAGCCTATGACTAGGCCGGAATCCGTTTTGACTACACCGACTTGAAAACCAATCGCTCAGCAATATGAAAACGATCACAAAATGTGTTTTGCTGGCTGCTTGTTGCGCTTCTTTTCTCCAGCAAGCTAACGCCCAGCCGGCGGTTACTGTAACACTTGCATTCTCGCCATCGCTTCGGACCATAAGCTTGGGCGAATCGACCACGATGGACGTGTTAGTCGCCGGACTGGACGGTCCGGTGGCGCTCGGAGCTTACGACCTCGATTTCAATTACGACCCGAGCGTTGTAAGTGTGGTCAATATCACGTTTCCCTCTCCGCCCAATTCTGGCCTGAACCTCGGCACGTACGGCAGCGTCACTTACTCGAATTCCGGAGTGGGCGCGGCGCACATGGACGAAGTCTCGTTAGAGGATGGTAACAATCTATCTCTCAATCAGCCAGCGAGCTTCATACTGGCAACGGTTCAATTCCAAGGGATTGCCCTCGGCTATACCCTGCTCGATTTCTCCTACGTTTCGTTGTCTGACCAGGATGGTTTTGACATAGACCCATCGTCAATCGGCACGGGCGGCATAGAAGTCGTGCCTGAGGCGCGCGAAGTTGCACTAGTTGCCGCTTTGGGATTGCTTGGCTTTGGCGTCTATCGCCGGGCTCGCAAGGCCTGAGTTTCTCGGGATCAAGTCTTGTAGAAAAGGTACTTAGCGCGCTGGCGACGGAACGAATCCTCCCCAGAACGCCATTCCGACACGATTTCCGCGGCTGAGCGGCCGGCCTGGAGGCGCTTGCGGGTGGCGTCGGTGCCGTTGATCTTGTCGAACATTTGGAATGACTGGCCGCGCTTCACCGCTTCGGCAAACAGATCGCGCCCGAAAACCTTGCGCGCCATTTCAAGCAGATGGAAGTTCACGGCAACCAAAGGCGCCGTGGCCGGCTCTGAGAACCAGATTTGAACGCCTTGGATGTTTTTGCCTTTGTACATGCCACGGGCGGGCGTGAATTCCACTTGCGAGAAACGAACGCCCTTGAGGCCGCGGCTGTTGAGCCAGCGGCACGCGCGCGCCGCGTCCAGCCAGGGCGCGCCAACGCATTGAAACGGCATGCTCGTCCCCATGCCAATGCTCAGTCCGCCGATCTCGCCCAGCAGTCCCGTGGCCGCCAGGTACAGTGCGGTTTCGCCGCTGCGCACATTTGGCGATGTCGGTACCCAACGCAGCCCGGTGCTTTTCCAGATGATCGAGCGGTCCCAGCCTTCCATGGGGACGACAGTGAGCTTGCACGAGTTGGTGATCCAACGCTCGCCGTTGATCATGCGGGCGAGCTCTGCCGGCGTCAGTCCGTAGAGATATGGTATTGGCCAATAGCCAACAAACGACTTGAACTGGCGTTCGAGCATGGGGCCTTCGACGCGCTGGCCGCCCAGCGGGTTTGGCCGGTCCAGTAACACGAACTCGACACCCGCCTCGCCACACGCCTCCATCGCCAGGCCCATGGTGGCAATGTACGTGTAAGATCGGCAGCCTGTGTCTTGCAGGTCGTAAACCAGGGCATCAATGCCTTTGAGCATCGATTTGGTCGGCTTTCGCACCGGTCCTGGTCCGTACAGCGAATACACCGGCAAGCCAGTCCGCTTGTCTGTCGAGTTTGGGAATTCCGCACCTGCCGCCAGTGTGCCTTCAATGCCGTGTTCGGGCGCGAACAACGAGACTAGTCGAACCCCAGAGGCGCTTCGGAGCAAATCAAGCGTGGACCGGCCCTGTGAATCAACGCCGGTGGGGTTAGTGATCAGGCCGACACGTTTACCCGCCAGTTCGCGATAGCCATTCCCAGCAAGACGATCGATGCCAAGGCGAATTGGCTCGTGCCTGGAAGCTGCCGCCACGCAAGGGCGAGCGAGAGCGGCAACCGCAATCAACACAGCGGTCCAAATAGCAAGTGACGCAACAGCATGCACGTCACGGCACGGCGCATCCGCAGCCGAATGGTCCTGCCCAGAGGAGAGTCGAGATTGCATCGCCACTCCAACCCCGCGCCACGCCGTATGCGGCGACTTCGTCGCGTGGGGTGAGTGAGGTATTTGCGGGACGTAACTCAAGGCGTTGACGGCTAAAGGATTCCAGCCCCGGTGGCTTTTCGCTGGCCGCTAGAATTCTGCAAGACAGCATTTGGAAAGCTGGATCGCTCCTGGTGATCGCTACGCGCCTGTGTCAATTCAGACCACCTCGGTCTTGCCCGGAACAGAGACCGGGTAGAGGCCGTCCTTGTCCGGGAGAATCTTGGGTTGCGCGTCCCATCCAAGTTTGTCTGGCACGAGATTAATCTCCGACGCGAGCGCATCTTCCAACGTGATCATCTGTCCTGAGTAAGTCGCCATGCGGCCCATGATGCCGGTCATGGTGCTCTTGGCGCCGTTTTCGGCGTCGTTGAGCGGCTTGTCGTTGCGGATGGCGTCGAACAACTGGTCGTGTTCGGCCTGGTATGGGTCAACGGGCACTTCGGCTCTGTAACGCCAAACGATCTTGTTCTTCTCGCGCGGATCGCGGATGACGGCGCCGCTCAGGTCGGCATTGTACTTGGTGCCAATGGCGTGTTCGGTCACGCTGTTCCAGCAGCCGCGGATGTGACGACAGTAGCTGAAGAGTCGAACGCCATCGGCGTACTCGAACTCGACGGCATGGTGGTCAAAAATCTCGCCGTAGTCCTTGCCTCTTCTCACTTCGCGCCCGCCCAGGCCCTGTGCGCGTGTCGGGTAAGCTTGTTTGACCCAGTTGCACACGTCGATGTTGTGGACGTGCTGTTCAACAATGTGGTCGCCGGAGAGCCACACGAAGTAGTACCAGTTGCGCATCTGATACTCCATTTCGGTAAGTGGACGCCCGTATTGCTTATCGAGGTCTTCGCGTTTGTTGACCCAAACGCCAGCTTCGTTCCAGTAACAGCGCATGGCAAGGATGTCGCCAATGAAACCGTCGTGGACGCGTTTCATGATCTCGATGTAGCCCGGTTGATAGTGGCGCTGAAGACCGACGACGACTTTGAGGTTTTTCTTCTTGGATTCCTCGGCGGCGGCAAGCACCTTGCGCACGCCCGGCGCGTCCGAAGCCACTGGCTTCTCCATGAACACGTGCTTGCCCTGCTTGACTGCCTCTTCGAACTGGGCGGGGCGGAAGCCCGGAGGCGTTCCCAGCACAACCACGTCAGCAAGGGCGATCGCTTGTTTGTAGCCGTCGAACCCGACGAACTGGCGGTCAGGCGGCACGTCAACCTTGTCGCGGTGCTGCTGCTTCAGGTTTTCAAGACTGCTTTCGAGCCTGTCCTTGAAAACATCAGCCATGGCGACAAGCTTCACTTTGCCTTTGGTGGCGAGTGCCTGGTTGGTGGCGCCTGAGCCGCGGCCGCCACAGCCGATCAGCGCCACTTTCAGCTCGTCGTCGCCGGCAGCATGGGCGGCCCGCTCGATCGAAAGGCCCCCCATAATCGCCGTGGTCGCGACGGCGGTTGAGGTGGTGCGCAGGAAATCGCGGCGCGTTACGGGCGCCACGCCGGAGTTGTTGTTTGTCTGGTTCATGGTGTTCACAATCATGTTTCGGATTCCGTGGGATGCGGCGAGCGGATTCGCACTCGCCGCGAATGCCTCTAGTCGCGCTCGACGCCGCTGGTCCAATAAGACTTCATCTGGTCTGACGGTGGCAGTTTAAGCGGTCGCACGATTCTGAAGCCGACGAACTTGGCGTCGGTCAGCCACCAAACACTCTTCGGCAATTGCGGGTCGCGCATCTTCCAGACCGGGTCGGAAGCGCGCCTTGAAGCCGCGCGTAGTTTTGTCGCGTCGTCGTCAAACGATCCGCCCCGCACGACATGAGGATATGGCTTGGTCGCCCTGTTCCACGGGTCTTCCTGCATGGCGCCCGCAAACGCTTGATAACTGTCTTCGTACTGGTCGAGGCACCATTCCCACACGTTGCCGTGCATGTCGTACAAGCCCCAAGGATTGGGCTTCTTCTTGCCGACCTTGTGGTATTTCCAATCCCCGTCGGCCTCGCTGTTTTCCTCGAACCAGGCATGGTCGCCAAGCGCGTCGGCGGAGTCGCCGAAGTAGTAACTGGTCGTTGTGCCGGCGCGGCAGGCATACTCCCATTCAGCCTCGGTAGGCAGGCGGTAGAAATGACCGGTCTTGCAACTTAGCCAGTGGCAATACTTGTTGGCGCCGTGCTGGGTCATGCTGATCGCCGGGAACCCCTCGCGGCCCATGCCGAAGCTCATTTCAGTATACGGTTTGGATGGGCGCGTGACGCCATCGCACAGAGTGTTGATCGCTTCGTCAGTCGGATAGGTTTCGCGCAGCTTCTTCTCGTCATCCGGGTACATGAAGACCTCGTATTCATTCCAAGTGACCTCGCAGATTCCCATCCAGAAAGGGGATATCTTTACCTTGTACTGGGGGCCTTCGTCCGGTTTCCGGTCCTTCTCGCTTTCGGGGCTGCCCATGGCGAACTCGCCGCCCTTGATCGGCGCCATGACGTAAGTGATGGTGGTGCCGGGAATCGTATTGGTGTACGGCTTCATGTCGGCTTCGGCAGCGACACGCTCCTTCTCGAGCGTCTCAGTGATGTGCTTGTGAATGTCGGGCACCGTCCAATCGTCATTGTCGGCCATCGACGCGAGTTTCTCCGTCTGACCTGCCGTGTTGGTCGCAGCAGTGTAATGGTAAACTTGACCGTAGGTGCTGAACTTCATGTAGTCCGGAGCGAGCAGTGCAAGGAAGCCATTGTCAAGCGCCACTGCGCCAAACAGGGCGTCCCCTTGAGGCGGCGCAATCGTCTGGACCGACTTCGGAGGATTGTCGCCTTCGAGACTGAAGACACCTCCCGTTTCTCCTTTCCCGAAAATGGCCACCAATTGCGCGCCATCGGGATTTGTGACTGAAATCAACGAGCCGATTGTCTTTCCAAGGTCGAACGACTTGGCGACGCTAAACTTGCACTTGGCATCGCCGGCCTCCTCGAGATCGTACACGTGAATGGACTGTTCCCCACGTTGGTAAACGACTATTGACGGCAGCGATTTGCTCCCCCGACCGTGGACGACATAATCTGAACCCTTTGGCAAGCCGCCGATCTCGGCCACTACCGATTCTTTGCCCGAGCTTAAGTCAGCGATCCGGAAACTGTCCAACTCCTCGCCCGCCAAGATGCCAGCCACGTAGGCGGGGCCGCTTGGTTTGAGACTGATGCGGTTGGCACGCATCAACTGACCTTTCGCGGCGGTATCGGACAGAACTTCGAATGTCCTGTTCTCACTGTTGCGCAGAAGCGTGATCTTGTGCGGGTCGGGATCGTTGTAAATGCTAGCCACGACCAGGTCGTCGAGCGGGTTGTTGCCGGCGCCGCCGATGTCTACGGCGACCACGGTGTTCGGCCCCAACGCCTCGATTGTGATCGGCTCGGCCTTGGTGGCCGCGGCTGGGTCGGACGCTTCCGCCAGCACCACAAGCTGAGCATCGGCAGCCGCGAAAACGACCGCGTCTTTCTTTGGATCAAGCAGTTTGCCAACGGACATGCTGGTGGCGTCCTTGACACCGCTAAGTCGGTAGCTCACCCAATTGAAAGTGCCGTCCGCCGCCTGGTATCCCAGACGGTACTTGCCGCTCGCCCTGTCGAGAATGACAACATCTGTTTTGGTGTTGCCGTCGAAATCGCCAGTGGCGAACAACTCGCGCTCAGTCTCGGAAACGAAGCCCGACACCTCGAAGCTACACAAGGCAACCATAAGCGCCATTGCACTCCCGCTTCCACACAACCCTTTTCGTCCTTTGATCATGACAAGACCTAGTTTTCGAGAGACTTGACGGTGCGGGCCAGTTTGTCAATCCATTGCCCAGCATCCGTCGATCCAACACACTGCTCCATTAATCCTGAAGTTGGACGCAGCCGCGGCTCCCGCGCATTCAATGCTCGCGCCGCCATCGCCACGAAAGCCGTCCGGACCTGGGAGCCCCGCGATTTCAAGTAGCGCATCTTTGAGAGCTGTGCTAACAAATCACCGCAAGCCATGCTCGGGTTCGGCAAGAAGAATCAGGACGAGGAAGGGCATCGCAGCCCCGGCCCGTTTGGCCCGTACTACCTCCATGAACTGATCAACAGCGGCGGCATGGCCGATCTCTGGTTGGCCACGGACACTGCGCAACGGCACTGCGCGGTTCGGTGTCTGCGGACTACGAACCGATTCGATCTGAAAGCGCGGCGCCGTTTTGTGCGAGGTTGTAAAGTCCTTGCCAACATGAAGAACCACGAGTTTGTCATCGGCTACATCGAGCATGGCAAAGTCGAGGGCTGCCACTATCTTGCGATGGAGTATGTGGAGGGCTCGAACCTAAAGCTGCTGATGGGACACTCCGACCCCACTCTGGAAGAGTTTGCTGGCAATATCCTGATCGACATGGCTGTGGGACTCGAACATGTGCACGAGAGCGGCTACATGCACCTTGATTTCAAGCCGGAGAACGTCATGGTCAGCCGAAATGGCAGCGTGCGCATCATCGATTTCGATCTTGCCGTGACAAAGCCTGAGTTTCCCCGAAAGCTCTCAGGTAATCCCGGGACGCCGACCTATATGTCCCCGGAGCAACTACAGCGTGAACCGGTTGACCACAGAGCCGACATCTTCGCGTTCGGGGTTACCGCGTACGAACTGCTCACTTTTCAGAAACCTTTCCCGGGCGAGTCCGCCGCGGAAGTGTTGAGCCGTCAACTGGACCGATCCGCTGAATTCCGGAATCCGCGCGAGATCAATCCTGCGATTCCATCCGTGGTCGAGAGAGCCGTGCTGAAATGTATCGAGACTGATCCAAGCAAACGCTATCCGTTCATGAGCGTGGTGGTCAGGGAGCTCGAGTCGGCGCTTTACGTTTGACGGTGGAGAGTCCGCGGACTCGGCTACACTTCCACGGCAACTCGCAGTCCCATCAGGTGCGCCAGGTGCCGAATGCCATGCGTGTGGTCGCCATAATAGGCCACCCGGTGCAATGACGCATAGTAGTCTTTACCGCTCGCGCCAAGCGCTCCGCCACCCCAGTTGAAGGCCAGCTTCATCGCGTCACTTACTTCCGCAACTAGCTCGGTCCGACAACCTCGTTCAGTTCCCGCGGGCACATCGGGCACCTCGACGATCTTCCCAGCAAACAGAAGCAGCGTGTCGAGATGGACGAGTTTCGCGAACGTGATCTTCTGTCCGATCCGATAATGGACTTCGGGTACTGCCCCACCGCGAAGTTCAGCGTGTCGACGCAACAAATACGGCGCCTCAACGCTATCGGGACCTTCCATCCTCAGGGGTGCCGAGCAATGCGAGAGGTGAAACACGTTCCTGGCCATGTCAACGCCGGCCGCGTTGCCCAGAAATCCGGCGCGGTTGAGTGCGTGCTGGAACATCAACATGGTCAAAACACAGTCGACATCCCCGTCGCAGGCCGCGGGGATGCCCCTGTCGTTGAGGCGAGAGAAGCCAAGGCAAGGGAAACCGCGCTTGAGCCAGCTCATGCAAGTTCCGACGCACAGAGCCTGGCATCGGTGCTCGGCGATCAGGCGATCAAGCGCAAGGCCGGCCCGGGCGGCTTTCACCACGTCCTCCGGTGTCGGTTCCACGGCCCGTTGGGCTTGATCAATCCACCGCTTGGCCTCGGCTTCGGCGGCTGTGGCGTCCACCGCTTCGAGCACTTCGTCGTAGCGTCCGTCGGGGATGGGCACCAATTCCACTCCCAGACGTTCCCTGATCTTCTCCGGAGCAAACGACTCCGGCGTTCCCTTGAAGGGCGGCGAGACGAGCACGCGGCTTTGCCGTAATAGAGGAATGACGCGCAACAGGGCCGCCGCCCGCTCAAGATCGTCAAGATCGCTACTGTTGAACAGAGTGATTCGATGGCCTTCCTCGATCCAACGGGGAACAAGACACCAGTCGTGTCCGCCTATTACTGGCATGTGAAACACGGCCATGGGCCGGTGCTGTTGAAAAGCAACAGGCGCGACGCTCGTGCTCAGGCCGAAAATGCTCGCGCTGATCGCGAGCACTGGGGCGTCTGGCCCAGCTTTCTCTAACAGTTGCGATGTTTCCTCGGTGTTCCGGGCCTGACCTAAGACGAACTCCACGTTGCCGAGGTTTCTTTCCGCTTCGGCTAGGCGTTGCTTTACCTCTCCGATCTTGGTTTCGGGGAGACCCCAGCTTTGACTGGCCGGCGTGCCGGCCACAATCACGCAAATCCGCACTTTGGATTGTGGTTTAGGCGCGGCGCTCGGTGTTTCCGAGTTAGCCTCCCAGATGTTTGCCCCCAAGGCCGCGCTTGTGATGGCACTGGCTGCCGTGAGGAATTCCCGACGCGTGCATTGATCACACATGACCTGTCCTTTCATCATTCCCAGGCGCCGGATGGCACTTGATAGGCCGCGCCGGCCCGTTTGGCGCACCCCCATCTTGATTGTGCGGCATGTGGGCGCCCGGCGAGCGGAACAATCTGACGCAGTTAATCCACGCATTGCTCGAAGGTCAAGTGCCGGAAACAGAGTGACTATTGTGATGCACAACGTACCAACTACTATCTTGCAGAATCCTCGCAGCCAGCGCAAATTCCCTGCGTTTAAAATCCTCTCGCCGTCACGTCAACACCTTGAGTCACGCTTTCGATATACCCCCCCCCGCACACTGCGGGCCACGCAGTCGCCACACACAGCGCGGCGCGGCGGAGTGGTGTCAATGCCATCTTGGCGATCTTCTCGACGGAATCGTTCGGATGCGGCTGCGCCGCGCTGTGAACATCCCCCGCGTCATCAGGAGTCAACGTTGCGAATGAACGGCAAGTTGCGCAACCTGGGACGCCACCTTCGCATCTCGCGGAATGCGGACCGGCACAAGCACGCGCTCGGCCACGCTAGATTGCCAAGCGGCGGGGCAATCCGCATCTGCGCGCTCTGCCTGCTCGTGGTTCTTCTTCCACCAATGGCCTCTTCCCGAGGCGCAGGCCATCAGCAGTACCGCCCGGTTCTGGCCCGGGAATATGCTACAACAGTCACGCCTGAATCGCCTGCAAGCGCCGAACGCCGCCATATGCTCGTTGCTGAGCGGCGCCGCGGGCCGGTAGTCCTGGCCCATCGCGGGGCAACCGCATTCGGTCCGGAGAACTCGCTAGAAGCTTGCGTGGCGGCCATGCATTACGGCGCGGACGGCTGCGAAGTTGATGTCAGGCGCACGGCGGACGGAGTGTTGGTGCTGTTCCACGATGAGACGCTCGACCGATTGACGGACGGTTTCGGTCCCGTTGACCAAGCCACCTTTCGCGAGATCGAGAACCTCCGAACCCAAACCGCTCACGGGCTTGCCATCGGAACCGTTCCGCCATCGTTTGCCGGTCTGCTGGACACGGCAAGGGAGCAGATCATGTTGCTCCACCTCGACCTCAAAGCGCCCGACATGGAGAACGATGTGGCCCGGCTGCTGGACGAGGCTGACGCCTGGGATCATGTGGTGTTTGTGAATGAGGCAAACTCCGACGGAATCCGCCAGCACCCGAAACTCAATCTCCTGCGCTTCAAGGCGCCTGGCCTGTACGAAGGCCGCCTCGACGTCGATCCGGTCGCCATGACCCGTGCGCTGGCTCAGGAAGGCGAAATGATCCTCGTTGACGACCCGCGCGTCGCGGCAATGGTGCTGGGTCGGGAGCCATACAAGCCGACGCCGTTTTCGAGAATATACCGCATCACATCGCGCCCTGCCGCGCAGCCGCCAGACTGGGACATGGATCAGTTCAGAGCGATGTCCGTGGTGCGCGAACTCGAAGCGCGCGTCTCCGGAAACGGCACCGGACCATTGCTGGCCATCCTCGACTCGTCGGCTAATCGCCCGACGCCGACTCCCGACGCTGGTAGGGAGGCATCGGCATCGGTGCGTTCGGTGGTCGAACGCGCTTGGGCGGCCCAGCGACTCGGCCAGCGCGGTTCGCGCTCGCGCCGCGTCATCTCTCGGCTTGAGACCCTCGTCCAGAATCCCACCTGGCACACAGACGCCCACTATTGCGCCCTCGACGCCGCAACCGCCGCGCGCGCCTTGGGACGACTGCGAGCCATGTCTTCGGTCGCCGTCTTGATCAGGGCTTGCGAAGGTTCATCACATCCATCCGCTCACATTGCAGCGGCCGAAAGCGATTCCGCGCGATTGTGGGGCGCCCACCGGCTTCGCCTTGGCGTCATTGAGGCCTTGAGCGATCTGAGGTGTCGCCGATCGATGCGATTTCTGGAGCGTTTCGTGTCTGGCGAACTGTGCCAGCCACAAGCAGGAGAACCGATGCTGTGCCAGGAGGCAACGAGAGCGTTTCTGAGACAGGGGCCAA
>JAXDCU010000480.1:0-11451 GCA_034677645.1 Verrucomicrobiia bacterium | reverse complement strand
GGCTTCGTTGCTCGCTCCTCACAGACCTCTGGCGGGTATGCTCGTCGCTCCCGCCTCGCCTGCGCCCAAAATCCCTAGCCGCGAACGTCACCGTATTTGCGTTCATGACCACTTAGCGCTCGCTGGCTGGGTCGAGAACGAAGCGCCAGAGCAACATGCCGATAAGACAATCCGGGCGGAGGTTTTGCGCCGGGGACGAGAACCTCCACTCCGAGCGGCGGAAGGGTGTCGATGTGACCTCGGCGACCTTCTCGATGGGACCATTTAAAGCGACTTCCTTCGGGTTTCCAGAGAAGTAGGCGAGGATCAGCGACCGCCTCAGATGTTTTGAAGCCCGCGGAAGCTGAGAATTCATCGTCATGACGACCACTGCTGCATGAAAAGAGCCGGGATGCACCCCTTCTTATTCGGGGTGCACGGCTTGGGACTGACCGGCAAGTGGAAGTGGAATTATGACAGGTCAAGGTGGATTCTGGTCATGCCAATTGCCCGTGGGATCGCTAAACTCCCAGAAATTTTGTGTTCCAGGGCGTACTGGCATGCAAGAGTCCGCCTTCGTGAAGCTCCGTTTACGGGAAGTGGCGATGTTCAACTGCACACGCATAAACACCGCGAGCCTGGTAGGGACGCGTTCCACCGCGTCCCCGTTTGTCGGATTAAACCTGGGACCGAGTGGAATTGGTCCCTACCTTGCGGTTCATGGGAGATGCTGATCAGCGAAGCCGCACATAACTGAATGGTCCACATAGTCCACATGAATACAAACACCCCCAATACAACACCGGGTTGGACGTGCCGCGGATTGCTTGGCCTCGCGGCTTTGTGCTTAGCATTGGCTACTCAGGTTTGCTGGGGCGCAACTCTAGTGAACCTCGACGCCACCCAGTTGCCTGAAGGCCCGTTGGCCACATGGGACAACACCGGCACCCTCGAAGGCGACTTCACGTCGGCGGGCACGACGGTGCCACAGGTCGTCAAAGCGAAAGCAGGGAAAGGCTTGCAGTTCATCTCAACTGCTCACTACATCGGGCCAGTGCCGCCAACCACGGTAACTGGCAACGGCAGCCGGACCGTCGAGGCGTGGGTATACGACACGACACAGCAACCGGAGGAAACTGTTTTTGCCTGGGGACGGCGGGGAGCGGACGGGATCAATTGTTCGTTTGGCCATGGGACTGGTGCGTTATTTGGGGCTGTCGGCCACTGGGGCGGGGCGGACATCGGTTGGAGCCAAACCGAGGGTGAGAACATTACGTACAACGAATGGACTTATATCGTTTACACATATGATGGTCCATCGCAAACCACCACCGTCTATCACAACGGCGCGTACGCGAACACAGAAACGCTTGGCACACCGCTCAACACGGCCGCCGTCGACACCTCGGGCGCTCCGCTGCATTTCCGCGTCGCCCGCCAGAACAATGGCAACGGCGCAGTCAGCACCACAGGCGTTGGCGACATCATTATAGGCAGAATCCGCGTCCATGACGTCGCCCTCAGCGATGCAGACGTTTTCGCCAAGTACAACGCTGAAGTGGACGACTTCATTGAACGCGACACCGACGGCGACCTCATGCCGGACTGGTGGGAAGCGCTCTACCCGGCTTTCCTGAATCCCAATGACAATGCCGATGCCGCACTCGATCAGGACGCTGACGGGCTGAGTAACGTGGGAGAATACCAGAACAAGACTTTGCCGGACAACCCAGACACGGACGCTGACGGGGCCAAAGACGGCGCGGAAGTCGACCGGACGGATGGCGGGTCGCCAGCTCCGACAGACCCTCTCAAACCGGATACAGACGGTGATGGCCTTCGCGACGGCGTCGAAACTGACACTGGAGATTATCAGAGTCCTCAAGACACCGGCACGGACCCGCTGGCAATCGATACGGACCTGGACACTTACGCCGACTGGCAAGAAATCTTGGAGGGTTCGGATCCCACCGACGCTCTCAGCACGCCTGAAAAGGGAGTTATGTTGGTTCTATTGGACGCCACCAAACTGCCGGCAGGTCCGTTGCCAGTCTGGGCCAACACCGGCGTTTTCCCTGGTGACTTCAACGCGCGCGACTCACAGGAACCGCCGCAAGTCACAACAATCCTGGGTGTCAACGGAGTCAGGTTCGATGGCAGCGATTTTTATACCGGCCCGATCGCGCCAATCTGGATGACCGGCAATGGAGCACACACAGTTGAAGCTTGGGTCTACAACCCATCCCTCGCAACCGAAGAGACCGTGTTCGCCTGGGGCCGCCGTGGCGTCGGTGACGGCTCGAACTGCTCATTCAACCACGGAACTGATCCCGCTTATGGAGCAGTAGGACACTGGGGCGCACCGGACATTGGTTGGGACGGGAAGTATGACGCTGGCACGTGGACACATATCGCGTACACGTGGGACCCGACCAGCACTTGGCAGAACGTCTACCACAACGGTCAACCGGCCAACAGTGAGTCCCTGCCAGACGGGCTCTCAATCCATGCGACGGACACCTCCGGCAACCCTCTGCCCTTCCGCGTCGCTACCCAGAGTAACGACAACGGAGGCCCCAACACAGACCTCGAAGGCTCGATGACGATAGCCAAGATCGCGGTGTATGACTATGCTCTGGATGACGCGACGATCCTCCAGCATTACACCGCCGACGCCAAGGCATTCGGCCTCACGGATGATGACAACGATGGGATGCCAACCATATACGAGCTTCTCTACCCGGCGTTCTTGGACCCGAATGACAATACCGACGCGGCCAAGGACCAGGACAACGATGGCCTGACCAACCTGGAGGAATATCAGAATGGCACTCAGCCAGATAACCCAGACACTGACGACGACGGCCTATCCGACGGCACCGAGATCAAAACCACATTCACCCGCGCGCTGGTTTCTGACACGGACGAAGACGGTCTGAACGACAGCCAAGAGGGGACAGCCGGAACTGACCCGCTCAACCCGGACTTCGACGGTGACAGTTACGCCGACGGACTGGAGGTGGCTCGCGGTTCCGATCCCAAATCCTACGACAGTTCGCCGTCATTCGACCAGCCTGTCGCGATCATCGATGTCGATGCTAGCGCCCTCGATTTGGGACAATTGCCTTATTGGCCAAACAATGGCGCCATGAAGGGTAGATTCAAGGCCGGGACTCCAACCCCGACGGTCGAAGTAGTGGCTGGTGTCAAAGCTGTCACTTTGAACGGCACCAACTACTATTCGGGCCCTGTCTCGCCCACGTGGATGGTCGGCAACAGCGCGCGCACCGTCGAAGCGTGGGTGTACAATCCGGTCATTCCAGACGAGGAGACAGTGTTTAGCTGGGGCCGGCGTGGCGGCGATGACGGCTCCAACTGCGCGTTCAACCACGGGTTGAATGGCACTTATGGAGCAGTGGGACACTGGGGCGCAGCCGACGTTGGTTGGAACGGCACAATCAGCGCCAGTCAATGGAATCACATCGCTTACACCTACGACCCGGGCACGTATCTAGCTATTGTTTACAGTGGCGGCCAGGCCGCTAACACCAACGACATATACACCACACTCGCCGGTGAAGGCCTGAACACGCATGGCGTGAATGACACGCCAGAGCCTGACGCCCTGCCGCTCACGTTCCTGATCGCCGCACAGCACGACTCAAACGGCGCCGTCACGGAGGGACTGCGCGGCGCCTTGTCGATCGCGCGGATTCGTGTCTATGACCAGGCGCTCAGCGCCGAGGCAATCGCCCAAATCTACAGCGCGGAGGTCGCCAAGTATACCGCCATTGCCATCGACAGCATCACTTACAACGCCGACGCCGACACGTTGATCGTTACTTGGAACACTACTGTCGCTGGCGCCAAATACGATGTATTGGCAACGTCCATCCTCGGCACTGCCTGGACGCCGGTTGCAACGGGGATTCCCGAAGGCACTTACACCGATCATCCATCGGTTGCCGGCCCGCGGCGTTACTACAAGATTCGTCTGCAGTAACCAGGCGCCGCCGCAGTGCAGCGAAACTCCCGGCTGCGACACCAGCCAGGCCGAGGGGCCAGCCCCAAGGGCGCGGGAGATTATCCGCTGCACTGCTATCTTGTGCACTGCTATCTTGTGAATCGTCGCAGCCGGTGGAGATTTCCCTGCTTTAGAATTCTCTTCTTGTCAAGACCTTGCGCCGGCGACGCAGTCGTCGCATACAGCGCGGCGTGGGGAGGGGGCTGCGATGCAACCTCGCGATCTTCTCGACCGGATATCGTTTGGTTGCGCTTTAGCCGCGCTGTGTGCTTGAGTGCCGCTGTTCCAAGCAAGGCGCATGTCTGGCTTTTGACTTCATGGGGAGGATTCTGGGCGCTTGGAGTCTTGGTCATTTAAGATTGGAATTCGCTCCGGTTTTTCGGTATTTGGATTTCGCGCATTCCATGGAACCCGACTGGACGCCAACAAACTCTGGGCCTGAAGAATCGCGACCTATCGCGTGCTACCCCGCCATCTCATGAATAGACGATCCACTTCCACCATTCTCATTGCCCTGGCCATTGCCTGGGCGTTAGTCGGCGCCAGCCCGCTCGGCGCGGCGGGCTCGTCAGAACAACCCGCGGTGAACCTGGCAGTTGTTGCCACGCCGTCCTGCTCATACGTCTCCGGCGACACTTCACTCCGCGCGCTCAACGACGACAACAATCCGCGCAATTCACGCCAGCGCGGCCCCGGTTCTTACGGCAATTGGCCGAGCACCGGCACGCAATGGGTCCAGTACGACTGGAGCCACCCAATCAGCACCAAGCAAACCGAGGTTTACTGGTGGGACGATCGCCAGGGCGTGCGTTTGCCCAAAGCCTGCCGGTTGTTGTATTGGAACGGGACCGAGTTTGTGCCTGTCCCAAACGCCGCCGGCCTCGGCGTGGCCGGCGACCAGTTCAACACGACCACCTTCGGCGAGGTCCGCACGACAAAACTCCGACTCGAGATGGACGGCGACGGTCAATTCTCCACCGGCCTGCTCGAGTGGAAGGTCTTCGATTCCGGAAACTCACCCGAGTTTCCACCGTCCGTGACAGCGGGCGTCGACCGCATCGTCGTTCTGGGCGGAAAAACCTACCTCAACGGTCAGGTCAAAACGCTCAAGGCAAACACCGCGGAAGACGTGAAATGGAGCAAGGTCTCGGGCCCTGGCCGCGTGACGTTCGCTGACGCGCGAGCGTCTGTCACTTCCGCCGGTTTCTCGAAGGTCGGAAGTTACGTGCTCAGACTGAGCGCCGGGCGCGGAGCTTTGAGCGGCTCCTCCGAGCTGACGGTTAAAGTCGAACCGCCACCACCGCCCAATCGTCTCGACGTCGTCCATACCGACAGCTACAAGATCGAAAGCCCGCTCTGGAACGCGCGAGCCAAAGCGCTCATCGCACACTGGATTCCCCACTGCATCGAACAAATCGAAAGAACCGATCTGACCGAGGGCCAGGGCGGCATTGACAATTTCGTCGAGGCCGCGAAAGCGCTCAGGAGGGAACCTCATGGGAGGCACAAAGGCTACGTATTCGCCAACGCCTGGGTGCATCAAACCGTGGAGTCCATGTGCATCGCTCTCATGGTGGATGCGCGGGGCGATCCGGAGACCGTCAGAGCCCAGGAGAAAATGAAAGCCACGCTCGAAGATTGGATTCCCAAGATTCTCGCCGCTCAGGAGCCGGATGGTTATCTTCAGACGGCATACACCTTGGCCGACCGAGCACACTGGCCGGAACGCTGGTCGCCACGCAACCGTGGCGATCACGAGGGTTACGTTGCGGGTTACTTCATCGAGTCAGCGATTAACCATTACATGCTCACCAAGGGGAAGGATACACGGCTCTACGACGCGGCCAAGAAACTGGCCGACTGCTGGGTCGCTAACATCGGTCCGGGCAAGAAAGACTGGTACGACGGCCATCAGGAAATGGAACAGGCCCTCGTCCGCTTTGGCCGGTTCGTCAACGACACCGAAGGCAACGGCCGCGGCGATGCCTACGTCAAACTGGCGAAGTTCCTGCTCGATTGCCGGCGCGACGGCAGCGAGTACGACCAGAGCCACTTGCCCGTCCAGCAGCAGTACGAAGCGGTGGGTCACGCGGTCCGAGCCGTCTATTCATACTCCGCCATGGCCGACGTGGCCGCGGAGACCGGCGACCCCGACTACAGGAGCGCGGTGCTGTCGATCTGGGACAATCTCGTCAACAGGAAATACTATGTCACCGGCGGCATTGGCAGTGGCGAGACTTCGGAGGGTTTTGGGCCTGACTACTCGCTCCGCAACCAGGCATATTGCGAGTCGTGTTCGAGCTGCGGCCTGATTTTCTTCCAACACAAACTAAACCTCGCGTACCATGACGCCAGGTTTGTCGACCTCTACGAGGAGACGCTTTACAACGCGCTCCTGGGCGCCATCGACCTGGACGGCACGGTCTTCAACTACACGAATCCGCTTGTTGACGGACGACGCACGCCCTGGCACGCATGCCCGTGTTGCGTGGGCAACATCCCGCGCACTCTGCTAATGATCCCGACCTGGACCTACGCAAAACAGAACGACAGCATCTACGTGAACCTCTTTATTGGAAGCACAATCAATATCCGGAACGTCGCGGGCACGGATGTCGAGATGGTCCAACAAACCGACTATCCGTGGCACGGCAAGGTCGCCATCACCGTCAATCCCAAACGGCCAAAGCGCTTCTCGCTCTTCATCCGCGTGCCAAACAGGAAGACCAGCGATCTCTACTCCAGTACCCCTCGCGTCGAAGGTCTCGCCTCCATCGCCGTCAACGGCCGCTCCATTTCTCCCAGGACCGAGCATGGCTACGCCGTGATTTCCCGCAAGTGGCAGGCGGGCGACACTGTCGACATGCTACTGCCTCTCGCGGTCCAGCGTGTCAAAGCCGACAACAGCATCGAGGCTGACCGCGGGCGCACGGCTCTCCGCTACGGCCCGCTGATCTACAGTGTCGAGCGCGTGGACCAGCCCGACATCAACAAGGTTCTCCGATCCGGCCAATTGATACCCGAATGGCGCGACGACCTCCTCCAGTGCGTGACAGTGATTAAGGGCGTCTGGGCCGACGGCAGCCCAATGCTCGCCATTCCGTATTTTACCCGACTCAACCGCCAACTGAAAGGCGGCGGAGCCAGCCGCGCGGGCCCGACCGGGTCCCGTTTCCGTCGTGGCGAATCGAATTCCATGGTCTGGATCAAAGACGATCAACGTGATTGACAACTCTACATTGGAGTTCTCTTCAAGCGGCACCTACGCCTGTGTCCTGACCGGCCCGGTGACAGGCGCCTCCGGCAAGATGCTGACCCTGAACCCGACATCCGCGAGCACCAGCCGGGTCCGGTTTTATGCCGCATTCACGAATGAGGCGGACCTCAACCTGAGCGCGATCACGATGTATTTGGCGCCTTACCACTCCAGCGGCTTCCAAGTGTACAACGGAGTCGTCTCGGGTCCCGGAACAATCCTCGTGCGCTGCGCCGGCGGCCAAGCCATCTTCAACAATGCCGACAACACTTACTCCGGTGGCACGATGTTGAGTCAAGGTAGTATCGGTGTGGGCGCCGACTCCGTGTTGTCGGAGGGCGCCATTGTTTCCGGCCCGCTGGGAACAGACCCCATCGTCTCAACAATCGAAAGCGGCACGGTCGGTTCGTGCACACTGTTTGCCAGCGGCGGCGCTAGGACAATTGCGAACCCGATCACCTACGAAAACGGCATTAACTACACAACCATTGTCCTGGACGGCAGCAACGGGTACGCGGGCGGCCTTTTCCAGGTCCTTTCCTCCACCGACGTGGCGTTGCCATTGGCCAACTGGCTCATCGAGGTATCCGGCGAATTCGACGGCAGCGGGAATTTCTCCGTCCCGATCCCCATCGCGGCGGATGTGCCCCAGAGATTCTATGCCATACAACTGATTCCTTGATACGTACCGTCGAACAATCCGGTTACTCAAAGTTGGTGGCCCTAGCAATGTGGTTCTGACGTGTTGTCGAGGTCCGCACCAGCGTGCACAGGGCCATGCCAATAAAGGCAGCAATTCTCAATTCGGCGTCATGGTTATGTTGGCGGCGGTGATTCTTGTGCTCTCGTCCATCCGAGAGCGGCATAGGATGCGCCGCGCAAGAGAGCTCACAGTGTCTGGCCGGCTGGCCCGGCGGCCCGCCTGTCATGCCCGCGGCGGAAAGGGTATCAGGCAGGTCCAGCCCTATTGGCGGTCCGGCTCCGCGGGAGTGTCGCCCGCCCTCATTGAACCGAGGCCTTACTCTCACGGCTGAATATTAGTTGACCCGGTACGTGGAACGGCGTTAATGACGCGCGTCAGCTTTGAGAAAGACTGCACTGATGAAACAAAAGGCCGTTGTCCCCCCACAACAATCAGGGTTCGTCTCCAGGGCCACCCCTGCACTCCGTTGCTGTTGTCTCGCCGCCGGAGTCGTGTTCATGGCGTGGATGCACGGGCTTCACGCTGTCGGATTTCGGCTGCCGAACCAGGACCCGCAAGCCATCGCCCGCGGCAACGCGTTCGCGGCGACGGCCGACAATCCCTCAGCGATCTACTACAACCCGGCTGGGATCGATCAACTGGAAGGCCATCAAGTTCAACTTGGCATCTATTTGCTCGACGTGAACGTGGATGTCGATGCCATGGGCGGCGTCCATGTTGAGAACGACTCGGAGCTGCGGCCGGTGCCTGAGGTGTACTATTCTTGGTCGCCGCGCGAAAAGCCGTATTCGTTGGGCTTGGGCGTGTACGCGCCATATGGGCTTTCACTGAAGTGGCCGTCTGACGCGCCGTTCCGAACACTGGCTCAGGAGGGCGAGCTCCTCTACTTGACCGTCAACCCGGTGGTGGCCTATCGCATTCACCCGCGTGTCTCGATCGCGGCTGGCCCGACGCTGAACTGGTCCGAAACAGAGATCAAGCAAGGGGTGACATCGGCAACGGACTTACTCGATCTGGAAGGCGACGGCTTCGCGGCTGGGTTTAACGCGGGTGTGATGTGGCAGCCGGCTGAGCGATGGTCGTTTGGGGTTCAGTATCGCTTCCCGACGACGGTCGAGTACAGCGGCGAAGCGCGCTATACGGCGGCGCCGGGCATGACTTTTTCAAGCGACAATACCAGAGCCAGAATCCGGTTTCCGCAGTTCATAGTGGCCGGCGTCTCGTTCCGGCCCACGCCGGATTGGAATCTCGAGTTCAACCTTGATTGGACCGACTGGGACGACGTGAACGACGTGCCGATTCGCAACACGCCGCTGGGGGACTTGTCGCTGCCTTTCTACTGGAAGTCGAGTTTCATGTATGAGTTTGGTGTAACGCGCCGTTTGGGCAAGGGCTTCCACGCCAGCGCCGGCTATTTCTTCAGCGAAAACTCGATACCCGATCGGACATTTACGCCGTTGGTCCCTGACGCCGATCTGCATCTGGGGAGCGTCGGGGTCGGTTACACCAGCGGCAAGTGGGACTTCGCGTTTGGCTATCATTTTGCCCTGGGCGAGCGAACCGTTGTCGGAGGCGATCCGCGCGCCAACGGCCAGTACGACATCTTTAATCAGGCCTGGACGGTCTCGGCCAGGTTCAAGTTCTGAGCTTGGCGTTGGGGCGAGTCGGTTTAGGCCTTTGGGCGTGGTGGGAGCTTGGCGCATTCGGCGAGCGCCTGTTCGACAAACGACGCCCACGACTTCACCCAGCCACGAGCCGTCTCAGCGCTTGTTGTGAGATCGGAGTGAGCTTGGAGAGTGATGCTCAAGCGGCCTTGAAAAGTGACGCAGCCCGCCGCGAACAACTGAGTGCTCAGAGCCGGCGGACTGAACAGCCACGCCCCCACCACGCCTGGCGCCTGGTAAAGTCCGTCAGCGTCCCATTCGCCAAGGTTCGAGAACGAGCCGAAGTTCCATTGCGACATTGCCATGCCGCGGCGGACTATTGCTCGGCGCAGTAAACTTGTGAGGCAATTGCCGAGTTTGAATGCGTGCCAGTTACCCCAGTGCTCGCCGTGAGAGAGCGCCAGCAGAATACGATGGTGAATCTCGACCGACGACACGCCCGGCTCAATTCGCAGCGCGACATAACTAGTGTGATTGTCCGTGTCGCGGTACTGATTGACTCCGCCGCGCATATTGACCGGGATCATCCAGGGCACCGCGACTGACTCGTCGACAAAGAGCGGGCGTACGGCTTTGGTTAGGCAGCACAGGAGCAACGTGTTCACGGTCAACCCGATCAGGCGGGAGTCCTGGCGCAGTCGGTAGGACGTGCCGGCATCGAAAACGTGCCAGGCTATTGCCCGCGGAGGAGAACCAACACCGACTTTGGGTCCCGATCTGTCCTGTGGTTTCAAACGCAGCGGACGTCGCGGGAGCAGGTATTTTGGCCAGTGTTTGAAGGCCGACACCAAAAAAGAGTAGGCGGGATAATACTTGATCTGTGGCAGATTCTGAAGCTGCACGCCGCGGCTTCGGAGTATCTCGGCCCAGGCGCCTATTCCGTCAAACTCAGTGTGAGGGTAGTAGAGCCACTCTGGTTCGTCCGATCCCTGAGCCAAGTGCCCATACCGAATGCCGATGCACTCGCCAAGTTCTTCTCCGGCTCGGAACCATTTCCTAAGCGCCGTGTATTTGGAACTGCTCATCGATCGCCTCGCGTTCGCCACGCCGATCTTGTCCGAGCATGCTAAGGACCGAACTCCAAAAAACCGAATCGGGCGGGCGTGTGCGCCGTCGCCGTGGCAGTGGGACTCCAGGCCAGGAACACGTCGTGGGCACGGTCATGTCTGTAGAGATTCAATCGCCAACGCGTTCCCTGAACCGGTTTGTTCGGGCTCAGTGCCGCCAGCGGAATGCGCATTTCAGTTGTCCAGACCTGGCGTTGTTTGTCCAGCCTCACTTTGGCTTCGAAGCCACTGCTCCACGCGAAGTCCTTGGCTGGCAAATCGAGCACCAGGTCCAGTTTCTCGCCCGTGGGAGCGACCTCTAACTCGGTGTAATGATTTGCATTTGCGGCGTCGGCGCCAATGAAAGCCTCGACAACGTCCTTGTCCCAGAGACCAAGCCGCTCCTTCTCGAGCGACGCCGGCTCGAACACGGTCAAGTCCGTGTAAGGCCCTTCGTAACCGATGTAAAGGTTGGAATCCGACCACAGCAACCTTGCCGTGGTGGAGACTTCCGGCCGGGCATCTCCATCCTTGAGAGCTCGCTCGACAAGCGCCACCTGGGCGCGGCTCCAGGCTGCATCAGTCAGAGCTCCGTCGGGTTTGAAGTCTTCCTCGATTCGGGCGGCGCGGACTGACGGGAGCGGGAGTGAACGGAGAAGCAAGCGGCGAGCGTTATCGAAACAGACTTTGCGCAGCACGTGGGCCGGAAGCGCGATGGCATCGATCTTCCAGTCCCCTTGAATTGGGGTCATGTGCTCGAACTGACGGTCAGTGGTTTC
>JAXDCU010000479.1:0-2759 GCA_034677645.1 Verrucomicrobiia bacterium | reverse complement strand
GACCGTCGGGCTGGAAGTGAGGCCGGTTTTTCACAATACTGATGATCGGATTCGGAGCCACGTGTTCATCTGCATGTTAACCTATTATTTGCAGTGGCACATGCAACAGCGACTGGCGCCCTTGTTTGCCAACGATGGGGAGGGCAAAGCGCGCCGGTGGACATTCTTGTCAGTGATGCAGAGGCTGCAACAGATCACCCGTAATCCGGTGCGCGTCGGCAAAGTGGAGTTCGAACAGGTGACGGTCCCAGCAGTCGATCAGCAGGAAATTCTGGACCTATTGGGCGTGAAGCTCTGAACGATGTAGCCATTTTGACGAAATCGAAAACCGCTTAAAGTTGCTCTCGGCAAAATGGTTCCACAGAAACCCAAAAAGAAAACGCGGTTTGTTACTCGATCTTGCCGATGGCGGACTCGGCGGCCCAGCGGACACGCGGGATTTTGGCAAGCTCCTTTAGCAGCGGCATGGCCGGTGTGGCCGCCGGTTTACCTATGCTACCCAGCGCACCAGCCACCGAGCGCAGGACATGGACCTGTTCGTTTTTCACCGAACCCGCCGCGATCAGGGCTGACACTGCGGGCGCGGCATCCTGACCGATGGCGGCAATCGCATTGGCCGACATCATTCGGACGGACACGTCGGCGTCTTTCAGCGCTTCCATGAGCGCCGGCAGAGCTCCAAGCGATTCCTTTCCTCGGTCCCGCAAAGCCAGAGCGGCCAAACCACGAGCAACCGGATTTGAGTCGGTTGTCAGGACCAGGCTTGTGTCCGCGATGCTTCCAACAGGAACGCGCGGCTCGATCGTCTTCGCGGCAGCAGCCCATGCTCCCGGGCCGACTAGGGCCAGAACGATATTGTCAACGCCAAGATTGTAGCCGGACGAGGCCTCGCGCTTGCCAAGGCAGACGTACGTAAGCGTGTGCCGGCCTTTGTTGAGTCTGACCCATGCGACCTGATAGCCAAGGCCGACATAGGTCTCAACCGCGTAGCCGTCGAACTGTGTTTGAGGGCGGACGTCCGCGCCGGGCTCATGTTCGAGCACTTGCGCGTGAGGCGGTTTGCCGTCAAGCAAGACCGTGTAAGTCCCGTAGTCAGCCCCCTGCGCCACTTCCGTGTAGAGCTCGTAGTCCCCGTCCTCCTGCGCGTCGAATGGGACTTCGAGCCGCGCGCCAATCCCTCGGCCTTCAAACAGTATGACGTCCTTGGACCAAAAAAGCTCGGGGCTGAGCGAGGCTTTGCCGTCCTGAGTCTTGCACTCGGCGAGCGACTTTTCGACTTCTATCTGGAGTGCGTTGCCCTGCGGCAACCTGGCTGAGCCGTAGGGCAGGGGAGGCAAACCGCTCGCGATGCCTACCTGATACCAGAAGGCTACGCTCGAGATCAGATCAGTCCGCTCGCCAAACGCGGACTTGACCGATCCATCGGTGTTATAGGTCCAGCCTTTGTGCTCGACTTCGGCTTTGAGCGATTTAGTGAATGGGATCGGATCGACCAGGTGCCAACGATAGGCGGTCATGCGTGAGCCGAGGCCAGTCCCTTCAGCCACGGTAACGCCATAGTGCGGCCCGTCATTGACATGCAAGCCCCACGCGTCGTTGAAGTAATCCTCAGTGCCCGTGCCCTCGATGGACGGCCTCTGACCATCCACCCAGAAGTAGTCGTCCCCCTCGCCGAACCAGCCGGCCTCGGCTTGGACGACTGACATGACGGTGCCGACGTAATGGCCCTTGCCATTCACGCTGAGAAACTCGTACTTCGATCCGTCGGCTGGGGCCGGCAGAGCCTGACGATACCATGCGTGGAAATACGGCGTGCGGGCGGGCAACGAGCGCAGCTTGCTCCAGTCGACATGGTAATAGAGCATTGAGACTCGACGACGCCCTTCGTTGGTGATGGTGACTTTGCACGCCTTTCGAAATGGCATCGGCCAATAACAGTTGCGCGCTCGGCCGTCCGAGCTATTGCGAACCATGAGCGATTCAACCTCGCCTTCGAGGCCATGACCGACGGCGAAAAAATCACCAACAGGCGCGTCAACGCTCGGCGTTTCGGAGTTGTCGTAGTAGACGCGCAACCTCAGCAGCCGAGGCCAGCCGTACTCGTTGTCGGCGATTGTCAACCAGATGTGATTGACCACACCAGGACCTCGCAAGTCGGCCAGCACGACTGTTTCGCCCGGGATAGGTCGCTTGCTGTCGTCGTTTGAGTTCCAGTCTGGGCTGTTTGAGGACGCCCTGTGCGCCGTGTAGTTCTTCGGCTCAGCCAGGCGGAACGGGTCCGGAAACCTCTGATTGGCCGAAGGCTCGCAACCGGAGATGATCGCCACGGAGAACAGGGCGACTGAAAGTGTGACAGGGAGGTGGTTGTGCATGGGATGTTCAGGTTGAATTCGCTGTTGGCCGCCGCGAAGAAACTAACACTTGGTTTAGCAATTGCACGCCTGTGTGTTGGTTCATCGAGGCCGATCTCAGGCCAGACGACTGTGCTCTCAGCCAGAGTACCGCGTTCACGCCGTAACGTCGACAAGGCACGGTTCATGGAAAGGGAGGTTTCTCTTTTTAGAACGCATTGGGGCCCTGAACCGCGCGGTAGGGACGCGTTCCACCGCGTCCCCGTTTGTTGGGCCAAATCAGGGACCGAGTGGAATCGGTCCCTAGTGTGCCCGGCAGGTGCCGGACCTATCGGGGTGAAAGGTCCCCGACGGGGTGATGACGACAACCGTAGCCGAACGGCCAGGTGGGGACCGCAAGGGACTCAC
>JAXDCU010000478.1:0-2743 GCA_034677645.1 Verrucomicrobiia bacterium | reverse complement strand
GCCAGCCGGCCGGCCAACTTCAGCCCGCGCTTTCAGAGCCGCGACCGCAAGGGAGCGGTCCCAAAGCAGGCACGCCTAACTCCACACAACGTGACTGGCACCGGTGACAGGCTCAGGGCCGCTTGCTCACGCGCGCGGCTCCGTTGCCGCGGCGCGTCGCGCTTGTACTAGCATATTTGACCGCTCAACCAAACCATGTAGCAATCCCGCAACACAGTCCAAAACATGACCCTTACTCATCTGCCAAACTGTGATGCATATGCACGCGAGTTTGGCAACGACCAAAAACACAACGCCGGCTAGCCGCAATCGAATGGTTCCGTCGGGAGGATCGCTGAAGTTGCATTGACGCCCCTGCGCCGCGGTCGCGGGAGGCGGGGCGCCTGGGCCAGCGGGCCGGACAACTGCCCAGCGGCGCGGAGAGCCGATAACTTGGAGATACACCGACCAGCCTTGCGAGCTTGACAATCGTCTCCACACGCGACCAGAGTCCCCTTAAAGTCGAGGCCGATGAAAACCAACGCTCTTGACCCGCTCACGCGTCAAGAAAGCAAAACCGTATCAGTATCAGTTCCGACGACGGCGGGTGATGCCGTCGAGGGGGCGCGGTCCAAGACGGGTTGCCCATTGTGCGGAAGGCCGGACGGGGAATGCCTTGAGCGAATTCGGGTGGCCGATCTGGAGCATGAATACCGGCGGCTGATGGGCGTGACGGTGCGTGAGGAGTTTCCATCTGGCCTGGAGTGGTTGTCGTTGTGGCGATGCGATGGGTGCGGTCTGGAGTATTTCGATCCACTGGTGACGGGGTCGGAGACGTTTTACGCGCGGCTGGGGCGCGCGGAGCCATATTATTCGAAGACACGATGGGAGTTCACGGAGACACTTAGGCAGTTGGAGGGCGATCCGGAGTTGATCGACGTGGGATGCGGGGATGGTTATTTTCTGCGGCTGGTGCCGGGGGTGCGGCGATGGGGGATCGAGTACAACCCGGACGCGGCGCGTCGGGCGCGGGAATCGGGTTTGCGCGTGGAGGAGCGTGGTGTGGAGACGTTGGCGTCGGGGAGCGCGGATGTGCTGACGGTGTTTCAGGTGTTGGAGCATGTGCGGGAGCCGCGTGGGATGCTGGAGGCGCTGGTGCGGGTTTTGCGGGCTGGGGGCAGGTTGTTCGTGGCGGTTCCAAACAACGACAACTGGGTGGGGGACGCGCCGCCGAACCCGTTGAACGCCCCGCCGCATCATGTGTTACGGTGGCGGGCCGAGGCGTTGAGACAGGTGCCACAGTGGACGGGCCTGGTGCTTGAGGAGTTGTTGAAGGAACCTCTGGCCGAGGAGCATTTGTATGCCTATCGGAGGGCGCGGATTCTGCGCGCCATAACGTCGTGGTGGGGAGGTCGAATGCCACGGTACGGAATCGGTGTATGGCCGGTGTTCTGGCGTCGATTGGCGACGGCGCTGACGGAGGTGTCGATACGCTGCGATGGCAAAGGTCCCGCGCGTCCTGGGACGGGGCATTCGCTGCTGGCGGTGTATCGCAAGCCGGGCTGACCACGGACCTTTGCGGGAAGGTGCGAGCCTGGACAGGCCTGTGGTCTTCGCGCAAGTCTGAGAAGCCGGGACGAGTGAACCACGGAGGATACGGAGGGGCCAGACCCCCGCGGAGATTTGGTTCAGGCAATATCGATTTCGATTATGTCGCGCCTGCGCTTGTTCATGCAAGGGGTGGCTTCGACCTACCTCGCTGTCGGAACCACAGTGGCGTGCTCGCTGATTTCCGTGCCTCTGGCGCTGCACTACCTGACGGATGCCGAGTTTGGGCTCTGGATGCTGCTGGCCCAGATCACGGGGTACCTGATGCTTCTCGATTTCGGGTTGTCCCTGTCGGTGGGGCGGCTGCTCATTGAACGCAAGGATGAGATCGCTGGCACAGGCTATGGGAGCCTGCTGCAAACCAGTTTCTGGGTGACCGCGGCGCAGGCGGTGCTGGTGTTGGGTGCCGGAGTGCTCTCGGCCCCTTTTTTGGCAAAGCTTTTGGACATCCCCCGCGGGCTGGAAACGGTGTTTTGCTCTCTGGTGCGGTGGCAGTCTCTCATCGCGGCGGGCATGTTTGGCACGCGCATGTTTCGCAGCCTGTTGTACGCTCACCAACGCACTGACTTGGTAAACTGCATTCAGTCACTTTCGATGTTCACGGGCGTGGGCGCGCTCTGGTTGGCGCTGCTGGCCGGCACCGGGGTGCGGAGCGTGTTGTGGTGGAATGCGGCTACTCAACTGCTGAGCCTGCTAATCACTTGGTGGAGTTGCGCGCGGCTGCGGCTGTTTCCCGCTGCGAACGCGTGGGGGAGGGCTTCCTGGCTGGCCTTCAAGGAGCTATTCGGGTACGGGAAGGATGTATTCATAGTCCAGGTGGGAAGTCTGCTGATCATGGCGACCCAACCATTCATCGTGTCGCGGGCCATTGGACTTGAGGCAGTGGCCGCCTGGTTCGTGGGCACGAGAGCATTCATGCTGATCAGCAGTCTGATCTGGCAGGCATTTGACGTGTCGGCTCCGGCGCTGTCCGAGATGATGGTTCGCGGAGAGGACGAGCGACTGCGCAAGCGGTTCTCTGGCATCGTGGTGGTCTTGCAGGTTCTGGCCGGGGTCGGCGCCATCGTGTATGCCGCCACCAACAGCTCGTTTGTCACCAATTGGACGCATGGCCGCATTATCTGGTCGCCGTGGAACGATTTTTTTCTTGGTGTCT
>JAXDCU010000477.1:0-6721 GCA_034677645.1 Verrucomicrobiia bacterium | reverse complement strand
CTGAGTCTGAGTGGCGGTCGCTGGTGTCCAAACTTGCACCGTACTACGCCTGGACAATAGGCGACACGGGGGCATCGGTCGAAAAGCTCGGTCCGCAGCGGATCAAAGAACTCCTCGCTAGTCCCATGAAGGAGAAGCTTACCGCGCTCATCGCGCTAGACAAATCGGAGGAGCAGAACGTCAACGCCATCGCCACCGTGGATCGTCTTGTTCGCTACGCGCGTGACTTGCACAACCTGTGCCGGAACTTCGTGAATTTCGAGGATTTCTACGATGGCAACGAGCCAGCCATGTTCCAGGCGGGGCAACTCTACCTTGACCAGCGCACGTGCCACCTCACTCTCCCGGTTGAAGACCCCGCCAAACACGCCGCGCTTGCGGGTCTGGCTGGTTTCTATCTCGCCTACTGCGATTGCTTTCGCAAGGGCACGGCCGAAAAGAAACAGATAGTCGCCGCTTTCACCGATGGCGACTCTGACAACCTGATGGTCGGGAGAAACGGAATTCTCTACGACCGAAACGGACGCGACTGGGACGTCACGATTACCAAGATCGTCGATAACCCGATCAGTCTCCGCCAGGCTTTCTGGTCCCCGTACAAGAAGTTCGTGCGCATGATCGAGACGCAGATCGCCAAGCGCGCCGCCGCCGCGGAAGCTGCCTCCTCGACCAAGCTCGAAGCCGCGGCCGCCGCCGCCGCCACGCCTGAGAAAGTCAAACCAGCCGAGCCTAAGAAGCTCGATGTCGGCAGTGTAGCCGCCATTGGAATTGCGTTCGGCGCGATCGGCACTTTCTTAGCCACGTTGATGGTCTACATAACCGGCCTGCTCAAGTTCGGCCCTCTGGCCATCATCGGCGTGATCATCCTAGTGATGGCCTTGATCTCCGGGCCATCGATGATTTTGGCTTACATCAAACTCAGGAAACGCAATCTTGGCCCCCTTCTTGACGCGAACGGCTGGGCTGTGAACGCCATGGCCAAGATAAACGTGCCGTTCGGGACAGTGCTCACCCATGTCGCCAAACTCCCGCCCGGCGCCCGCCGCAATCTGCAAGACCCGTACGCCGACAAGAAGAGCCCCTGGCCAAAGATCATCATTCTGGCGATCGTCCTGTACGTCGCTTACGCGGTCCTCAACAACAAGGGCAAGATACACGATTGGACAAATGGATGGCTCGGCAAGAAGGTCCAAATCGAAGCTGTCGATACTACCAAGACCGACACGACCTCGGTGCCGGATAAAACCCCCGGCACACCATAGCGGCACCTGGACGGCCGAATTCGATCTGTGCTTGTAGGCCAACTCTCTGACTGCAAGCGACTGTCGCCCGTCAGTTGAAGAAGCGTCGCAAACACCAGTTTGCGGCAACGACGGGGCGGTCCATGGAGAGCAGTGTTTCTCCTTTAGAACGCATTGGACCCATGAACCTTGCGGTCTGGTCCACAACGAAGCCGCCTGAAGGCGGAACTCTGACCGCTCGCGAGCCGGACAATGCCGCGGACCATGCAGAGCGGCCGCCCGCCAGAGTCCCGCGTTTACGCGGTAAAGCAAGGTTCATGGGGAGCACTGTTTCTCCTTTAGAACGCATTAAGACCATGAACCGATGCGGTAGGGACGCGTTCCACCGCGTCCCCGTTTGTTGGGCGAAATCAGGGACCGAGTGGAATCGGTTCCTACCCGGTGTATCGCGAGATGAGGACTATTCGTGCGTTCCTTCTTCTGTGTCTTCCACTGATTCAGGTGTGCGCTATCGCAACACCGGCTGGCGCAACACCGCGACCTGGGCCTAGTGTTCTTCTCATCATTGCCGATGACCTCGCTTGGGGCGACTACAGCTTCATGAGGCACCCGCACATCAAGACGCCAAACATCGACAAGCTCGCCGCGCAGTCCTTGCTGTTCGAGCGAGGGTACTCGCCTGTCCCGCTGTGCCGACCAGCACTGGCAAGCATCGTCACTGGGCTTTATCCCCACGAGCATGGTGTCACTGGCAATGACCCAGTGCTTCCCGACACAGGCGTTAATCCAATGGCCGCCCGCGGCAATCCCAAGTACGCACGTTATTACAGCGGGATCGTCGATAACTTCAGCCGTCATCCGAACTTGGTGCGTGACTGTGTGTCTCGCGGTTACCTCGCCCTTGAAACGGGCAAGTGGTGGGAAGGTGACCCCGTCCAGACGGCGGGTTTCACCCATGCAATGACGCAGGGGAATGCGCAAGGCAGTCGACACGGCGACGCGGGCCTGGATATCGGACGAAAGGGTTTACAGCCTATCTACAGTTTCATCGAGGGGACAGGCACCAAGCCCTGGCTCGTTTGGTACGCCCCCATGTTGCCTCACGCGCCACACACCCCGCCCGACGGTCTGCTCCAAAAGTACCTCAAGGTTGCGCCCACGCCGCCTGTCGCGCACTACTGGGCGTCCGTCGAGTGGTTCGATCGCACGTGTGGAGAACTGCTCGACTATCTCGATCAAAACGGCCTGCGCACCAACACTGTCGTAATCTATACGACCGACAACGGCTGGATTCAGGATGCCGCCAAGACCAACCGCTTTGCGCCCAGGTCAAAGCTCACTCCTTACGAAGGCGGGGTGCGCACCCCAATCATGATTTCCTGGCCAGGTCGGATTGCGCCTCGCAGGGACAAGCGCCATCTCGCCAGCAACGTCGATCTTTGGCCCACGCTTGCCGCGCTATCGAAAACGCCGTTGCCAGGAGAACTGCCGGGCATCGATCTCACCAACACGCGCGCGGTGGCGACGCGCAAACGCATCTTTGGCGAGCAGTATTCACACGACATTGCGAGCGTCGACACGCCTACGCGCAGCCTGGAACGCCGTTGGATCATTGAGGGCTGGTGGAAACTCATCGCGCCCAATTCGCGGACTCTCCCCGATCGCAAACCCGAGTTGTACAACCTGAGAAACGACCCGTGGGAGAGACTCGATCTGACGGACAAGGAACCTCGCCGTGCCAAGAGTTTGCTGCGACGTCTCGATGAGTGGTGGAAACCGTCCATGGACTCCGCCATGTTACCCTACCCGGAGCAGTCCCCGCAAAGCCGGTTTCTCAATACGCCGGATTCACCACGCCGACCGCATCGCGACTGAACGGCACCCAGACAAGCGCTACGAGGCGAATATTGACATCGGTGCGCGCGGCGCGAAGCTCCACCGTCTCCATCGTCTCGGTCATGGGGTCTCCCGCGGCCATCACTGCGTCGACCTCGGCTTGAAACTGAGTCTCCAGCCCATTCAATTGCTCCTGCACGGCTTCGACGGTTTCCTGCGCACGCCCGACGTCACCGGCTTGTCCCATCGCGCGGCCCGCGCTGCGCATCGTCGTGCCGGCCTTGCCCAATGTGCCGACCGAGACGGCTCTCCGACCCAGGAACGCGCCTAGCAGCGTCGAACCGAGAGAGATGACCGTGTCCATTTTGGCGCGCTTTGCTTGATCGGCCTCACGTTCTTTGGCGGACTCGGCCCGACGCAGGCGCTCTTGCAACGTGGCGATCTTTGGCGCGTATTTTGTCCGCAACTTGTCGGCCGCGCTGTCGCGCGCCTCGCGCGAGACCTGCTGGAGGCGGATTCGGAAATCGCGCTCTGCCTCATCGGGTTTGGAGAACTGAGCCAGTGACGGCGATCGAAGCAGCACGAGCTTGCGGTTGTTTTGAATCCACGTCGCGAAATCCCTAGCCCAGGTTGCGTAGTTCTTCACCTGGCTGGCGGCGGGCGCGCAAGGCGCGTAGTCGGCTTCGGTTGGGTTTTTTTCGAGCTCTTTCAGAGTGATGGCGAGCTCCTCCGCGGCAGCCCAATCCACTGGCACGGCGCTGTCGGATATTTCAGTCATTGCCATGATGTCTTGGAGCAGGTCGACTTTGAGCTTGGCGTTTGCGTAACGGATTTGAGCGCCACCAAGTAGACGCGGTTGGTACAGGATCGTGCCGCCAGACGGCACAGCGACGCGCACTGGAACGAAGAATTGCGGCACTTCCGGGGGCAAGACAGGCCGGCCAGTCGATGCGGGCGCGGACGCCGTGGGCGCCGGGAGGTTTGAAGGCGCAGGCGCTCGCGCGGCGTCAGCGGCGGCGCCGGTCGTCGTCTGGCGAGTAAAGTCCACGATCAACTTGATCTGTGACCGCGACATCGGACCGCGCAGATATGACATGGCCCACCGCGATTCGAATATCTCGGAGCCTTCTTCGTGAACGTCGTGCAAAAGGAATATGCGACTCCCAAGTCCCGCGATGATTTGTTCGGCGGCGGCGCGGTCGAACTTCGCGCCCCGCCCCGCTGCTGCGCCTTCGAGACCGTCAATCACTCGTGCCTTGTCGCGGTCGGTTTGCAGCCGCCCGATAAACCACGATCCTATGTTGGCGAGGCCTTTGTAGTCGAGGTCTACTGGGTTCTGCGTGGCGAGTATCACGCCCACGCCGTAAGCGCGCGCTTGTTTAAGCAAGGTGAGCAGGGGCTGCTTGGACGGCGGGTTGGCGACCGGCGGGAAATAGCCAAAAATCTCGTCCATGTAAACCAAGGCGCGCAGACTGTTCGTGCCGGGTTGGGCGCGCATCCAACTCAGGACCTGATTAAGCAACAGCGTCACGAAGAACATCCGCTCCGAGTCGCCCAGGTGGGCGATCGAGAAAATCGCGACGCGCGGTCTGCCGGTTTCGGTATAGAGCAACCGACCAGCGTCCAGCTCCTCGCCCTGCATCCACGCCGCGAAGCTCGGAGAGGCCAGAAGGCCGTTGAGTTGCATCGCCAGGTCGAACCTTTCTTTTGCCGGATAGAATGACTCCACGTCCATCACGCCTATCCGTTGCACGGACGGGTCCTGGACCTCGTGAATCAGTCCGGCGATGTCCAAGTCTCGGCCTTTGGCCCACGCGTTCTGAAGAAGGCTCGCCAAGAAAACGCTCTCGCGACTCTTCATCGGATCCGCGCTGGTGCCGACAAGCCCAAGCAATCCGGTCACGGTGGAACCCACACGCTCGCGCAGCAGTTCGCCGTCTTCGAGGATTTCCGGCGGCGGCACGGCGAATGATTTCAGGATCGAGATGGGAAGACCGGCGCCGCTTCCGGGTGTGTAGATCGCAAAGTCCGCCGCCTCCCGCAAACGCCGGATTCGTTCGCCGTCCTGGCCCCAACTTGAGAGCCCTTTGCGCCACAGCTCAGCCTGTTGTTTAGCGAATTCACTGACTGACACGCCTTGTCTGCGCGCGTCGTCTTCGTTTATCCACGGCGCGAAATCCTCCGGTCGCAAATCCGGAAATGTCAGCATCAGATTGCCAAGGTCGCCCTTGGGATCGATTACGATCGAAGGGATGCCATCGATAGTCGCTTCCTCGATGATATCGAAGCACAGGCCAGTCTTGCCGCTACCGGTCATGCCCACAACCAGCCCATGCGTGGCCAAGTGCTTCGATGGGTAGAGTAGCAGTTCAGGTGAGCTTTTCTTGTTCTCTAGATCGTAGCAGCGTCCCAGGTAGAACACGCCGAGTTTCTCGTAATCTTGCATGTAGGTGAGAAATCCGAAGGCAACACGAACGCTTGCGCCAGGATGAGTGGGCCGATCCTTGCGCGAGGGTCACCGCGACAACAACCCACCACCACCGCCATGCCCGCACTACCAGTGTAGCAAGCTCGGCGACCAGCCCCTGGCTATCCGAACACGCAGCCGAGTCCGTCGAACGGCCGTTGTCCGAACAGGCGATGGTGCATTCGGGCGTTTCCGCCCGTTCGACCTAACCCTTGGCCTCAGCCTTGCTCTTGCGAGCCAGGTCAGCACGGTGGGCGCGTTTGAAGGTCTGAATGTCCTTGAAACGGCCCTTGGCGTCCCTTACGGCGTAGAGTTTTTTGCCTTTGCTGCTGCGATGTGTGGTTCTGCGTGCTTTGCCGGCCATGTTGTTTCCGTTCTCTTGTTTGGTTGTTCTCTGCTTTCCCCGTAGTCTCTCTTCAGGATGATCCTGAAGCCAAAAACCGACGCCGCTCGCGCGCGCCGCCCTCCGCGCCGTAGTCTAACGCGCGCGCGAGCATGTCTAAGAACACCTCGTGACTTCCATGGCCGCAATGGAGGGACAATGGCGTCGCGCTATCCGAACTAGTATGTCGTTGTAGACTCGAGCTCGGTGATCGGGGTCTGACGATCACGGGTCCTGACTTCAACCGACAAACGCGCATCGCCCGCGGAAACGGCCTTCCCTATGACCGTGTAAGTGACAGTCTGCCTCACGGGCAACTTGGCCACTACCGGCCAGGTCACTGCCTTGCCGCTGATCGTGCCGCCGCCAGAAGCAGTCACCGGGTCTACCTGGGCCGGGAACGCCGCCTTGACGGTCACATCGAGCAGGTCTAGGCCGCCGCCTTGATTGGTGACTCGTATGGTGTAGGTAGTTTGCTCGCCAATCTGGATCGGATCAGGATCGTCCACCACCTCGACGAGAATGGCGTTGACTCCTTGGATAAACACACTGCAATCAGTCATGACCGGATCAGCGCACGCGCCCCTAGCTGATGCCTTGAAAGCGTAGGAACCGCCATTCGCGCCAGCGAAGTTGGCGCAGAGCTTCTTGCTCGCCCCTGGCGCCAGTGAGCCCACGTTCCAAGCCAACGTCGAACCTGAGACCGATCCGTTTGCGGCCGCGTCGCGGAACGTCAAACCGGCGGGGACCTGGGCTTCGACAACCGTGTTCTCCGATGGTGCGTCGCCAGTGTTC
>JAXDCU010000476.1:0-13383 GCA_034677645.1 Verrucomicrobiia bacterium | reverse complement strand
ACGTATACCTGGACATAACACACAAACCAGCCCCTTTCATCATCAATAGATTCCCGAACATCTATCACACATGCCTGTCTTACGGGATCGACATGTCGAAAGAGATGATCCCAGTTGTGCCAGCCGCGCATTACCAGTGCGGCGGCGTTGTAACCACAGTCGACGGCGAGACCGAGATAGCGGGTCTTTGCGCGATTGGAGAGACGGCTTGCACCGGCCTGCACGGGGCTAACCGGCTGGCAAGCAACTCGCTGCTCGAAGCTCTCGTGTGCGCCCACCGCGCCGCTCAACGCGCCATCGCGGAGCCTCCACCCATTTGGAAAGGCCGCATCCCTCCCTGGCAATGCGGCCATGCCCACAATCCGGACGAGCTTGTTGTGGTCTCGCATCTCTGGGACGAGATTCGGCGCCTGATGTGGGACTACGTTGGTATCGTGCGAACAAATAAACGCCTCCAGCGCGCCCAAAAACGCATACTCAACCTGCAGGCTGAGATACAGGAGTACTATTGGGATTTCGTGGTCACGGCCGATCTGCTCGAGCTGCGTAACATCGCGTTGGTCGCGGAACTTATCGTCGGCTGTGCTATGCTGCGGCCTGAGAGCCGCGGTCTCCATTACAATCTCGACTGCCCGCAACAGATGCCGGATTTTGCCCAGGCGGATACCGTGCTTCGAAAGCCCGCGCAAGGTTGACGTCGGGCTGAAAGTGACTACGCTTGTGTTGTGAGCATCGTCACGCACACAACCATAACCATGCGGTGGTCCTGATTCGCTGCCACCAAGCACTCGTTTACCGCAAATGGATACCACACCAGCACCAAAACCACCCGCGGCGCCTCTCCGGTCGGGTTTGCGGCAGTTTGGCAAGATCGTTCTCCTTGTCCTTGTCGTCCTGATAGCCCTCTATTTCGTACTCACGAGCGGCGCGTTTCTCAAGGCCGTGGTCGTTCCTAGGATCGGCCAGGCCCTAAATGCGAAGCTGAGCGTCGGGAAGGTCTCCCTCAGCCCGTTTAGCAAGGTTCACATCAACCAGCTCAAAGTCGAGACATCCGGGCCTGAGCCGCTCCTGGTCGCCGAAGACGTTCTTGTCCGATACAGCTTGTTCCGGCTGCTCAGCGGCGATATGGCCTTCAACGAGGTGGCCGTGAGAGGAGCGAATGTGAGCGTTGTGCAGCAACCCGACGGGAAGAGCAACCTCGATCCTCTGCTCGCGCGGCCGACCACTGCCTCAACAACCAAGACCGAGTCTAAGAGCGCTATTGATCTGGGCAAGCTTACTGTTAGCAAGGCGCTCCTGCGTTACACGCGGATGGCGAGCGACCAATCGAAACAAGTGAGTGAAGTGGACGGATTGGAGATCGACGCCGAGAACATCCGCAACGGCCAGTCCGGCAAGCTCAAACTCAGTGCCGCGCTCAGCCAGGCATTCACACCTCCTCCCGCCAGCACGAATGCACCATACAAGATCGGCGGTCGCATCGAAGGCGCTTTCGACTTCACACTCGATGCCGGCGCGATGCCGTCGTCGGCCAAAGGCGATCTGCGCTTAAGCGTGAATCAGGCCGAGGGCGCGTTTCGCGATCTGGGCGGCCTCAATGCTCTGCTCGCATGCGAGGTCACGCCAACCGAGGTGCGTGAGTTGGCTCTGCGGTTCGAGCGAGGCGGCCAACGCCTCGGCCAGGCTCGGCTCCGCGGACCAATAGACATTGCGAGACGAGACGCGCGCCTGACTCTCGAAGCGAGCGGGATCGACCGGAACGTGCTCAACCTGGTTGGCGCGCCTCTGGGTATCGATTTTGGCGACACAAGCATCGCGGCATCGGGCATCCTCGATGTGGCCCAGCGTGGCGCGTTGATCGCGGCGACTGGTAAGGGTTCCGCCGGTCAGTTCAGCATCAGACAGGGTGAAACGGCCACGCCGCCGCTGGACCTTGCGCTTGACTACCAGTTCAACATCAACTTGACCGAGAAGTCCGCCGTGGTCCACAAGCTCAGCCTCCTGGGCAAGATCAAGAACGAGGAACTGATTAGCGCGGCGCTGGATCGGTCCATGAACCTCTCATGGGGCCAGAACGTGCACGGCCTGAACGAATCAGTTGTTACGCTGAGTCTCAAGAACGTAAAACTCGCGGATTGGCGGATGATTCTCGGCACCAATCTTCCCACGGGCAAACTGAACACCACGGCCAAGCTGACGTTCCAGGACGATGGCCGTCGCGTCCCAATCGAACTCACTTTGCAGGCCCAGGACATCGACGCCAGTTTCCACCCAAATCCAGCGGCCCAGATTCGACAAGGCCAGATCGAGTTGCAGGCTAGCGGAACCTTCAACGAGTTCCGCTCGCTCCTCGTCGAGCACTACAAACTCCAGGTCACTGAGGGTTCAACGAAGCTGTTGACCGCCAGCGGATCAGCCGGCTACGACCGCATGAGCGAGGAATCCACAATCCAGCTCAATGCCGAGGCCGATTTTCCATCCATCGTCAAAGGGCATCCAGTGCCTGATCTAGTGGTCGATGCGGGCAAGGTCACGCTCGCCACTCTCTTCGTCCAGGAAAAGGCGCAACAGCGGCTGAGCGCCAGTCTAGCGGTGAACGGTTTCACCGGTGGTTACCGAGAGTACCGTCTTGCGGACTATGAAACGCGGTTGGAGTCCGATCTTGAACTGACATCTAAGTACTTGACTCTGCGACGCATTACACTCAATGCCAGACGAAGTGGCACTTCGGGGGGCAGCATCGATCTGAACGGCCGATACGACAGGGTCCTCACTAATGGTCAATTTGCTCTCAACATCGCCAGCCTCAACGAGAATTGTCTGCAACCGCTGCTTGTCCCCCTGTTGGCCCCTCGCAAGTTGGCATCCGTCACGATAAACGGCTCTGCCACCGCCGAATACTCGCCCTCAGCGGAAACCACTCTGCAGCTGGATGCTGACATCACAAAACTCCTCTTCGCCAGTGCCGATGGCTCACAGACTCCGCCCCTCGACCTCAACATCAAACTTGAAGCCGCCAATCCACAAACCAATAAGTACGATCTGCGCAAGCTCGACATCGCGTTGCCGCCAACCCCCAAGGCGACAAATGTCATTCAAGCACAAGGCAGGTTTGATCTCTCTCCCACAAACCCGGCGCCCAGCGCACTCAACATATTCGCACAGTCGCTAGACATTGGTCCGCTGTATGACTCGTTTGTCGGGAAAGGAACGGCGGCACAACCTGCCGCGCCAGTGCCCGCGACCGCGCCAGAGGAGGAGCCCGCTCCGATCGATCTCCCCGTCAAATCCCTGACCGCCAATCTCCAGATCGGCAACCTGTTTCTCCGTGATGTCCAAGCCAGCAACATACTTGCCACTGCTCGCCTGGACGGCGGCACGTTGCGGATCGAACCGTGCAGCTTGGCGCTCAACGGTGCTCCGGTGTCCGCCACCGCGACAATTGACCTATCCCGACCTGGTTACGTCTACGAAACCAGCATCAAGGCCACACGCGTTCCTATCGCTCCGCTCTTGACAAGCTTCGCCCCGGGATCGCGCCGGATCACGGGGGACGTCGCGGCCGCGGTCGATCTCAAGGGCGCTGGTGTCACTGATGCCAGTTTGCAAAAGAACCTCGCTGGGCAGTTCGACATTGGCAGCACAAACCTCAATCTCACGGTTGCTAACATCGAGAACCGGTTCCTCAAGACGGTGTTAAACGTGGTTGTGGGTCTTCCCGAATTGATCAGCCGACCTGACGTCGCAATAGGGAATCTCCTCAGTTCGCTGACGGGCGGAGGCGGTCGCGCAAGCAACTCGTGGATTGACGAGCTGACGCAGTCGCCCATCGACACCGTACAAGTCCGGGGCACTGTGGGAGCCGGCCGCGTCGACATCCCGCGGGCGTTCGTCCAGAGCGCGGCGTTCCAGGCGGACGCCCGCGGCACGGTCACGCTCGCGCCAGTTCTTACCAATTCGGTTTTGGAGATTCCAGTCGCGGTGTCGCTGCGCAGAGCGATCGCCGAGAAGGCATCTTTGCTGCCCGCCAATACTCCCACCAACATCACATACGTGAAACTGCCTGACTTCCTAACAATCAAAGGCTCCGCAGGCGACCCCAAAGCTGACATCAACAAACTGGCACTGGCTTCACTCACGATTAAGTCCGGCGTCGGATTGACCGGTAACACCGGCAATGCCAGTGTCGACACCGCCTCGGGAATCATCGGCGCGGTCGGTGATTTGCTGGGTGGCGGCGCTGCCGCGTCCAGGACCAATGCGCCTTCCGCCGGCGTCACAAACGCGCCAACCCACAAGCCCGCGTTGCCAATCTCGCCGCTGTTGGACCTCCTCAAGAAAAGATGAAAGCTGCTCTCGACTACATCCGACGATCTGAACCCAATTTCACGCGCGAGCTGTGCACCTACGTTCGCTTCCCGAGCGTCTCCGCGCAACCCCAGCATAAACCAGACATGCTGGCCTGTGCCAACTGGCTTGTGCAACATTGCCGCGCGATCGGATTAGAAGCCGACGTGCACCCCACCGCCGGCCACCCCATCGTCTTGGCCCGAACGCGACGCTCGGCAGGCTCAAGAAAGCCCCACTTCGTCGTCTACGGCCACTACGACGTTCAACCGCCCGAGCCGTTCGAACTGTGGCGCACGCCGCCATTCGAGCCGCGCATTCAAGGCCGCTCGCTTTTTGGACGCGGCGCTAGCGACAACAAAGGCCAGCACTTGGCGCACATCAAGGCAGTCCAGGCCAGCCTAGAGACCGGAACGCCATTGCCGTGTGATTTGACGTTCATTGTCGAAGGCGAGGAAGAGGTTGGCAGTCGCAATTTGACGGCTTTTCTGTCCAAACATCGGCGCGAGCTTCGTTGCGCTGCCGTTGTTGTGTCGGACACGGGCATGCCGGCACGCGCCATGCCAGCGCTAACTTACGCGTTGCGCGGTGTCGTCGCCATCGAGATCAAAGTCACCGGTCCAAACCGCGACCTTCACTCGGGCATCTTCGGCGGATCGGTTGAGAATCCCGCGATGGCACTGTGTCGAATCCTGGCAAGTCTCAGGGACAACAACGGCCGAGTCGCGGTTCCTGGTTTCTATGCTGACGTCGAGCCGCTCAGCGCATTTGAGAGACGTCAACTGGCCCGGCTCCCGTTCCGAGCGCGGGAGTACACGAAGTTCCTCGGCGTGCCGGCTCTGTTCGGGGAACGCGGCTACACTGCTTGGGAACAGCGAACCGCACGCCCAACTCTGGAAATCAACGGCCTTACCAGCGGCTACCAGGGCGAAGGCAGCAAGACTATCGTTCCCTCGTGGGCCACCGCCAAGATCACAATACGCCTTGTCCCGGAACAAGACCCGCTGCATACCGCGGGCCTGGTTGTTGAGCAGATCAAAAAGGTCTGCCCCAAAACCGTCCGCATCGAGACAAAGACTGGGCACGGCGGCCAACCTTACCTGTTTAGCCCCACAAGTCCGATGGCACAGGCAGCTCTCCGCTCATTGCATGCCGCGTTCGCCCACAAACCCGTTCTTCTGCGCGAGGGAGGATCGATACCGATCGTAACTGATTTCAAGAGAATCCTCGGAGCTGACACGCTCCTGCTCGGCCTCGCGCTGCCGGACGACAACGCCCATTCGCCGAACGAGAAATTCGATCTCGACAACTTCGCCGCCGGCATACGACTGGGCGTGCATCTCTGGCCCGCACTCGCCGCCGTCTGCCCCCGTTGACTCAAACCACGGCCGCTCGATAGGTCGAGAGTTCGCGTGGTAGTTCGCCCTGCCGTACTATTCGGCTCTCATGATTTCAACGGTCTTTCCCGTTCGCGATGCACCAGAGATGTCGGTCGGTTCGAAGGTAAATCGAACCGCCGGAAATCGCCGGCGAGGCGTTCATTGGCTCGCTCCCGATCGAATTGGTGGCAAGGCACTCGAACTTCGGGCTCGCCCGCAGCACGAATACATCGCCGTTCTGATTCGGCACATAGAGCCGGTCTTCGGCCAGCACGGGCGACGACCAAGACGAATTGCGCGCGCCGGTGCCGGTCAGGCGTTCTTCCCAGAGCGACTGCCCCGTCCGCGCCTCGAAGCATTGCGCGAAGCCCATGTAGGTCACCTGATAAAGGCGGCCCTGGCCGATAACACCGGAGCCAATGCACGCTTTGCTCTCGGCGGGGAACTTGCACCAGAGTCGATGCGTGAGCGACACGTCGCCCCGCCCGCCAGGCCGCACCGCCATTAGCGTGTTCGTGAAACCGTCGGCCGCCACCGCCACAAGGCCATCGCCAGAGAACGGCGAACTGTACGCGCCGATGTTCAGCCCGTCGCAAGTCCACAGCGGTTCCCCCGTCGCCGGCGCGAACGCCAGCAGCCGCAAAGGGTACGCCAGCACCACCTCGTCGCCTCCAGGCACTCGCACGATCAACGGCGTGGCAAAGGAACCCGCAATATCCGAAACTTGCCGCGCGCCGACTTCTTTCGCCTGCTTTGCGTCTCCGCCAAAGTCTTCCCACTTCGCGTCCGCTTCCAGCGATGGCAATGCCCGTTCCCAAACCGTTCGTCCCGTCCGCTTGTCCAAGGCAACAAGAAAACTCCTCTTGCCAGGCCCGAAATTCAGAATACACAGGTTACGGTAAAGAATCGGCGACGAGGCATATCCCCATTGGTGCGATTGCTGGCCCAGGTCTTTCCGCCACAGTTCCCTTCCGCGAAAATCAAAGCAGTAAACGCCGGCCGAGCCGAACCAGGCTACCACGCGCCGTCCGTCCGTCACCGGCGATGATGAGCAATGTGGATTGCTCGGGTGAGTGGCATCCCGTTCTGTCCACGTCGGTCCCGATTGCCAGAGCAGCTTCCCATCGCGCCGATCGAAGCAAATCACCGCGCGACGATTGTCCTTTTCGATTGCCTGTGTGATGAAAACCCGATTGCCCCAGACAATCGGCGTCGAATTGCCCGGCCCGGGCAACGGCACGCGCCATCGGATGTTCTCTTTGGGGCTCCAACGCAACGGCAACGCTTCTTCCCGGCAAATCCCGTTCCCCGCCGGCCCGCGCCAGGCCGGCCAGCCTGCCGCTCTTCCGTTTGTCGCACAGACAACCAACAGGAGAGCAGCAGCAAGTCGCCAGCAAGCGACGGTCCGGACGCGGGGTCGGCGGTTCACAACGCGAAAGGTCGAGATCATTCGCGCGGGCATTCCGTCCGTCCGGTTTGGCCTGTGCCTGAACGAGACGGTTGAACAAGCTCCATTGGAGCAGACGTTTGACCTGTCATATCAAGATGTTCCATGAGCCTCGCGCGAGTCACTTGCTGGACACTGCCGTCGATCAGCACCACCATCATGGTCCCGTCCGCCATCCATGCTTCCATCAGGACGGTCTGGGGACTTGTCAACGCCGATCGGCGTTGTGCACAACCCGACCGTCAACCACAGTGAGCACGACTCTCGCCGTTTCTATCTGGTCGGGCGCAATCGTGAAAATGTCGCGGTCGAGCATAACAAGGTCGGCCAGCATTCCTGGTTTGAGTGTTCCTTTTCGCTTTTCCTGTAACTCGGTGAATGCCGATCCGACCGTGTAGGCCCGAACAGCTTCCTCGACCGAAATCCGCTGTTCGGGCACCCAGCCGTTCGGGTGTTTGCCATCCAGTGTGCGCCGTGTCACGGCGGCCGCGATACCCAGGATCGGGTCCAACGGCGCAACCGTCCAGTCGGACCCGAAAGCCAAAGTGGCGCCCGCGTCCAGCAAAGACCGAAATGCATATGTGGTCCGACACCGCTCGGGGCCGATGCGCTTGTCGGCCCAGCGACCGTCCTCGGCCGCATGATACGGCTGCATCGACGCCACTACCCTGACTTTGGCAAAGCGGGAAATGTCCTCGGGCCGGAGATGTTGGGCGTGCTCGATGCGGAAACGTCGATCGCGCTCCCCGTTCTTTCGAGCAACTTCTTCGAGGATATCGAGCATCTGGGAGTTGGCGCGGTCACCGATAGCGTGAATCGCGACCTGCAGTCTGGCGCGATCGGCGCCCAAGACACGCTCCAGCATCGCGCCGGCGGGAAACATCTCGTCGCTTGGCAAGCCGCGCGTGTCTGGCGCATCCGAGTATGGCGCGAAAAACAGAGCCGTGCTCGAGCCCAGGCTCCCATCGGCAAATCCTTTCAAACCGCCAAGACGCAGCCATGGATTGCCGAAGCGGGCATGGATGCCGATGGCTGCTAATTTCTCCCATGTGGGCAACGGCCAGAAGGCGCAAATGCGTGTCTTAAGTTCGCCTCTTTCGAGCAATTCCTGATAGACGCCGACGTCGTCGTTAGCCGACATATCCTGAACGCTGGTCACACCCAGCTTCGCCGCGTGGGCCGTCGCCGCCCGAGCCGCCGCAAGTTTCTCCTCTCGGCTTGCGGGTGGGACAAGCCGCGTCACGGCAGTCATGGCCGCGTCTTTCAGCACACCTGTTGGTTCGCCCGTGCGTGCATCTCGGACGATCATTCCGCCAGGCGGGTCCTTTGTCTCGCGCGTAATCCCGGCGAGCCGCAGGGCGACTCTATTGGCCAATCCCATGTGACCATCCAGCCTGTTCACGAAAACGGGCGCCTCTGGCGTCTCAGCATCAATCCACTCCCTGGTCGGGAGCGGCGCGCCCGCCCACCTCTCGTGGTCCCAGTCGCCCCCTGTTATCCAGCGACCGCGCGGCTGAGCAGCGGCAAATTCAGCGATCCGACGGCTGAACTCCCGTGGCGAATCGGCGTCGCGCAAGTCCACGCTCGAGAGTTGGAATCCGCCGCTGAGGAAATGCACATGCGCATCGTTGAATCCCGGAAGCAAAAGCCGACGCCGGGCGTCGATCACTTTTGTCGCGGCCCCGATGTAGTGGCGCAGTTCGGCGTCCGTGCCCACGGCAACGATCCGGCAGCCTCGGATGGCCACAGCCTCGGCTCGCGCAGTGACTGGGTCCATCGTGCGGACTATCGCATTGGTGATGAGAAGGTTTGCTCCCAACGATGATGACATGGCATTCATCGTGAAGCTAAAACAAAGGCCACGCAAAATGCCAAACAAGACGCTCGTATTCACCGCGGAGCGAAACAAATAGGGGACAGCGCGTGGCCGTCCCCTGCCCTGCTGAGCGATTTGTCGACGCATCAAATCTTTTTTGGCATTGACGTCCAGGCGCCTTTCTTGGCGCTGCTCTTCACACAGGTTTCAATAAACGCGATTCCCATCCAGCCGTCCTCGACGTTCGCGTACTTGCTCCCGTCGCACGTGAACTTTTGCCCAGCCTTCCACTTGCGCACATCCGCTTCGAAACAGCGATGCAGTCGGGCGAAGGCGTCGTGGAACGCCTCCGGATGGCCGCTTGGCGCCGTCGGCTCGGCCATCAAATCCGCCGGCACATTCTTCGGCAAGAATCCGTCTCCCGGAGTGACAGCGCCACGCCAATACACCCGGTCGGGTTGGTTCGGCAGGTGTACCGTGACGCATTCCGGGTCTTCTTGACGCCACCGCAAAGTGCCGCCAGTTCCCGCCACCTCGATTCCAAGATCGTTCTTGTGCCCTATGCAAACCTGCGAGGCCCGCACCAGCGCCTTCGCTCCGTTACTCAGTTTGCAGTATACCGTGAAATGGTCGTCGAGCTGCCGACCTTCAACGTAAGTCTCAAGTTGGGCGCTCACATCGGTCACGTCGAGCCCCGTCACGTAACGGAGTTGCATGAGCGCGTGGGTGCCAATGTCGCCGCCGCATCCGGAACTGCCCGCGCGCTTGGGATCGACGCGCCATGAGGCCTGTTGTTGGCCGGTCGCCTCGATCTTGGTCGCGAGCCAGCCTTGGACGTAATAACTGTCCACCCACCGGACATCTCCGATCAATCCGCGGCGCACGATGTAGCGCGAGAACCGGCTGGTCCAGTGGCCCAGGTATGTGTGCGCAACGCAAAACGGGACATTAAGCTTTCGCGACGTTTCAACCAGATCACTCGCCTCATCGAGGTTGAGGCAAAGCGGTTTTTCGCAGAAAACGGCGATCCCAGCTTTCATCGCCTTCATCGCTGGATCGTAGTGCACATGATTGGGGGTCACGATCAGGACGTAATCCAGCTTCTCGTTCTCCGGTAGTTTCGTGTTGGCGGCGATCATCTGGTCGTACGAACCGTAGCCCTTGATGGGATACGGCCAATTCGCCGCTTCCTCCATCGCCACCTTCGGGTCCGGGAAAAGCGCGCCAGCCACGACCCGGCGGGTGCCATCGAAATGGATCGCTTTCTGATGCGGATGGACGATGAACGCGCCGCGACCACCGCCAACCAAGCCGACATTGAGAGGTCTGTTGGACATATTAGCCATTGCTGCTGTTATTGTTGAGTTGCGCCTGATTCGAAGCGGGCCACAGCGACCCGACACCATTCAGGCCGAGCACGCCACAGGCTAAAGAGAAAGCCGCCGACAATTCAAGTGTTTTGTCCTGCCCCTAATCATCGCGTAAGATGCCAGCAGTTAGCTGATTTCATCATCAAGACTGAGCGGTTAGTGCCCGGCCGCTCTGGCGCGCCCACTCGTCAGCCGCCAGGATTCCTTCGAGTGTCGGCCGTTCCACCGCACGGTGCGCATCCATCACGCGAGCCACCGTCTCAGCTATGCCAGTGAATGGTATCTTCCCAGCGCAAAAGGCGGCCACTGCCACTTCATTGGCGGCATTCAACACGGCCGGCAACGTGCCCCCAATCCGCCCGGCATGGCGCGCGAGATCGATCGCGGGGAACTTGTCCGTGTCCAGCTCCTCGAAAGTGAGTTGCCCAATCTGAGCCATGTTCGTCTGAACACGATCGCTCGCTACGCGCTCTGGATAGGTCAACGCATATTGGATGGGGAGACACATGTCCGGCGTCGAAAGCTGCGCCAGAATCGAGCCATCGACGAATTCCACCATCGAGTGCACCACGCTCTGTGGATGCACAACCACCCCGACACGGTCGACGTCGACATCAAAAAGCCAACGGGCTTCAATCATCTCCAGCCCCTTGTTGAATAGCGTGGCCGAATCGATGGTAATCTTCGTACCCATCACCCATGATGGATGCTTCAGCGCCTGTTCTAGCGTTATGGCCGCGAACTCCTCCTTGGGCATCCGGCGAAATGGCCCTCCAGAGGCGGTGAGCCAAAGCCGCCGAACCGAATCGCGCGGGCGTCCGTCGAGGCACTGAAAAATAGCCGAGTGCTCGCTGTCAACCGCGAGTACGCGCACGCCTCGTTTCCGCGCTTCTTCCATCACGATATCGCCGGCCATGACAAGGATTTCCTTCGAGGCCACCGCGATGTCCTTGCCCGCGCGGATCGCCGCTAGCGCGGGCTGCAGGCCCGCTGTTCCCACAATCGCGATCAAGACGATGTCAGCCGAAGGCAGCGTGGCCAGACGAATCAGCCCTTCGGCTCCCGCATAAACCCGAGGCGCGGTGCCCACCGCATTTCGCAATTCTACCGCGCGCTCGGCGTCGGCTAACGATACCGCTTCGGGTTGGAACTTGCGGATTTGTTTGAGGAGCAGATCGACGTTGTTCCCCGCCCCAAGACCGATCAGGCGAATTCGATCAGGCAGGTCTTCGGCCACCTTGATTGTGCTGGTCCCGATCGATCCGGTGCTGCCCAGGAGAACAACGTTTTTCATGCTGGCTGGCGCCGAGCGTACCAGTCGGCGCTCAGCGCGTCAAAATGTGGCGCAAGTAGAGATACATTATCGGCGCGTTGAACAGCAGGCTGTCGAGCATGTCCAGCAGGCCGCCAACGCCTGGAATGAACCTGCCAGAATCTTTCACGCCCGCCTCGCGTTTCAAGAGAGACTCAATCAAATCCCCTAGCACTGCTGCCGAGCCCAGGACCAAGCCTAGAACCGTGGCGTGCATCCACGTCATACCCGCCAGTCTGTGGCTCGCTAACGATTGGAACGCAAGGCTCGCCAGCAACGAAGACATAATCGCACCGCCGAAGCCCTCCCACGTCTTGCCCGGACTGACGCGCGGTATCAGTTTGTGACGACCTATCAGCGACCCGACCGCGTATGCCCCCATGTCGCTGAACTTCGTCACGGCTATGAAGTAGATCAGATAAAACTTCCCATCCACACCGGGGAAAAAGTTGATCTTCTGGATAAAATTCAAGAGCCACGGCACGTACATTAGCCCAAACAAAGTGGTCGATATTGCCAACATCCCAGCCGGGTTCCGCTTCGAAATGAACTGCCGCACGCACAGCCCGAGCACAAACAGAACAAGAAACACCATCTCGAAATCGTTCGCTTTGGCTGGCAGGTCTTGTCTCCCAAACATGCCCGACAAATACATGTACGTGCACCCAATCAGCAGCACGCCCCCAGAAATCCCAAGGTTCTTGAAACACACCAAACCCCGCAACTCGATCAAACGATAAAACTCCAAAAGACCAAACCCGGCCAGCAGCACAATTATCGTCAGAAAACAGCACCCGGAGATTAGCGCGTTGGGCGAGAACAACGCCGCGATCAGCACCGACCAGAGCACCAGCGAGCTCATCAGTCGCCGCAAAAACACCGCACCCTTCGACTGGGCTGGCTTTTGCCTGACGGATGACTGATTGACTTCCGACATCCACGGTTGTTTACCCGCGGCCCGCCTCGCTGTCGAGTTCAGGATGTCGGCAATGGTAACCGCTCAGTCTCGGCCGTCCGCGACCGCTGGGCGCGCCGCGGCACCGGAGCCGCGCGCGTGAGCAAGCGGCGGGGGGGGAAGGTTATCAGTTCGGTTGCTGGTTATCAGGGGGAACATCAGAGCCGCGCGCGTGAGCAGGCGGTCCTGAGCCCGTCACCAGTGCCAGTCACGCTGTGTGGAGTTAGGTGTGACTGCTTTGGCACCGCTCCCTTACGGTCGCGGCTCTGAAAGCGCGGGCTGAGATGGCCGGCCGACTGGCCCGGGCGGCCTGCGTGCCGCGACCGCGGCGCAGTTTTGGTCATTGCCAAACTCCCGTGCATATGCATCAAAGTTTGGCAGATCAGTAACGTTGATGTTTTAGACTGTGTTGCGGGGGTGCCACATGGTTGAGCGTTCACCTATGCTCGTACGAGCGCCGCGCGCCGCGTCATCAGAGCCGCGCGCGTGAGCAAGCGGTGCCCTCATTCCGTCGTTCTCTTCTTGTCATATTTGCTTGATCTGAGTCGCACGTTCATTACCTTGCGGCCACTTGGCAAGAAACCCTCAGACTGCTTCCCCTCCACCATGCCAACCATCTCCGCTACTTACTCGGACAGGATGGCAAGGAAGGAATCCAGGATTTTCGCTGGGTCGAGCAGGTGATGCTGGCAGAACATCAGACCAACGTCCTGCTCTCGGGCCAGATCACGACCCAAGCCGCCACCCTCTACGCTTA
>JAXDCU010000475.1:0-3765 GCA_034677645.1 Verrucomicrobiia bacterium | reverse complement strand
GACTTTAACCGTCCTCGGCAGTGCGGACGTCAGTCTGGCTCAGGGAACGACCGCCGCCACCAGCGACTTGACACTACCAGCACTGCCCAAACCTCAGACCGAGGGCGGCAAGTCCGTGCTGGCGGCCTTGCAGGAACGCCAAACCATCCGAAACATTCGCTCGGACAAACTGCCCCCACAAATCCTGTCCAATCTGCTCTGGGCCGCTTTCGGAGTTAACCGGGAACGCGCCTCCTTTGCCAAACCGGGACGCACGGCGGCCTCGGCCAGCAACTCCCAGGAAATCGATCTCTACGTTGCGTTGCCCGAGGGCGTCTATCTCTACGAGGCTGCGCCACGCCGGCTGAAGCCCGTCGTCGCGGGGGACTTTCGTGCGCGGGCTGGTCGCGGGGCCGCCGCCACGGCGCCGGTGAACATCTTCTTTGTAGCGGACCAACCCCAGCCAAAGAAAGAGGAAACAGACAATGCCACTACTCAGAATTCAAACCAACGCGGCGGCTGACGATCAGAAGCGACAGTCGCTGTTGAAACACGCGTCGCAGCGAATTGCAGCGGCGCTGGGCAAACCTGAACAATACATGATGGTCAGCCTGGAACCGGGTGTCCCCATGACGTTCGCAGGCAGCAGCGAGCCGACGGCCTTCGTGGAACTGAAAGGGATCGGGTTGCCACCAGCGAAGACGCGGGAGTTGTCTCGGCTCATCTGCGAATTGATCGAGTCCGAACTGAGCGTCGCCGGGCGGAGGGTCTACATCAATTTCGCCGATGTGCCCGCCAACCTCTGGGGTTGGAACGGGGAAACGTTCTGACACACGGCGCGACGGAACCGCAACCAGGCTGCCTCGACGAGAGGGTCGCTCACGTTGCAGGACCAGTTCTCTCTCGCCGCGCTGTTGATGATGTTGGTCGCACGAGCCTATACGCACAAGGCAAGCTCCTTTACGAGCGCGGCGGCTACCGCGGCGGGCTTGACAGAAGCACAAGCCGACGTCTGGAATAGGGGCCATGACGAAATTGCATCGGGTTTGCGCCGTGGCGTGTTTCCTCCTCACGATGAACTCGCTGCTCGCCGTGGACGCCGTCTGGCGCGCGGACTCGGGCCTCTTGCCCGACCAGATTTGGCCCAACTGGAACCCGTGGATCGTCGGTGGGGTGTCCACGCCGGTTTCCCTCACCTTCAACAACGACTACCTCCTGGTGGACACCTCGGGCGGGGGCGATCACAACAAGGCGGCCTATTGGTTCCAGGACCACGCCGCGCTGACGATTCCAACCAACTTCGTCATCGAAGCCCGCGTCCGTTACGTGTCCGGGGGGAGACTCTCTCCCGCTCGCACCCACTGCTGCATTTCGTGGGAAACCACAAACTACGTCGGCAACGCCCTGAACATCGTTGATGGAGAAATCTTCGTCTGGCTTTCCAGCGGTGCGAAAGGTCCGAGTGCCGTCGTGGACACCTCCAGCGCCCCCCATACTTACCGCATCGAGTTGCAAGGTACACACGCCGGTAGTCCTTTCCAGGTTTATCAGGATGGCCTCCTGCTCTTGTCGGGATCGAATGGCTACAACTCCTCTATCCAGGCCGGGTACCCGCGGCTCTGGTTCGGCGATGGCTCATCGCAAGCCTACGGAGTCGCCGAGTGGTACAGTGTGCGGCACAACGCGCTGACGCCGTCCGTGGCCGGCTTGGGCAAGGTGCTCTACGGCGCGGCGACCAAGTACCTCGCGGCGATCAATCCGACGAATGCTCAAGCCGCCTTCGTCGGCATCAACACCAACGTCCCAGGCGATCCGAACCACATGGTCTATGGCATGGCCACCGACCCGACGTCGCAATGGCTTTACAGCATCCTGGCGCCTAGCTCTGTCCAGCCGCAACTCATGCGCCTCAATCCGGCGAACGGCGACCAAGCCATCATTGGCACGCTTCAGACCACAGACAACCTCATCAAAAGCTCGAAGGCCCTGGCCTTCAATCCGGTCACCGGCGTTCTGCATGCCAGCGTGCGAACGAACGCCACCGGTTCGCACGCGCCGGTCGTCGTGACCGTGAATCCCCAGACCGCCGAAGCGACCATCGTCAACACCATCACCGGCACGGCGCGCGACGATCTCGACGCGCTTGGCTTCGTCGGTAACACGCTCTATGCGCTGGACATTGATCCGATGGTCACCTTTCTGACCCACCTCTACACGATCAACCTGGAAACCGGCCAGGCCACGCTCGTCGGCTCGACTGGCATCGGCGCGCTCTACGGCCTGGCCTACAATTCGGACGATGGTTACTTCTACAGTTCGGAGGCTTCGACGCGGAAGTTGTATCGCGTGTCGCCGGCAACGGGCGCCGCCACGCTGGTTGGCACCACGCACTCTTCGAGCGAATTGGGCGGGAACCTGATCTACGCCCTGGACTTCGCCACACCGCCCGGTCCGCCACTGGCGATTCAACTCGCGGCCAACGGCGTGGAAATCGCCTGGCCCTCCGTGGCCGGCGCCTTCTACTGGGTGCAGAGCGCGCCGGCGCTCGCACCGGGCATGCCGTGGACAGACCTGGCCGGCCCGTTCACCGGCAGCGGGGCCGTGGATGCCTTCACGAATCCAGTTAACGGCGAGCCAAACCGCTTCTATCGGCTGCGCGTGGGGTGGTAAACGGTCTGGTCGGTGCCGCGCAAATGACGCCTCGAGTGTCGCGTAGGCTCGTGCCCTGGTAGTGACGTCGCGTCAGCGACCAAGCAGAACGTCAGCCTGCACATCAACAACGTGTTCGACGAGAACGAGTTGTCGCGGGCAGCAACCGTCACGGAATTCTTGGCAGTTCAAAAGGAAGGAAAACGCGCTGGCGCACCGGCCGCGCAAACTGGGCCTGGACGTGAAGCAGCAGCAGCCCATCAGAGTGTTCGATGAGGACGGGATGGTGATCGGCGAGTTCAATCCGGATTTGTTGGTGGAGACCCAACTGGTGGTGGAATTGAAAGCGGCGAAGGCCTTGGCCGACGAGCATGCGGCGCAACTGCTCGGCTACCCGAAATCCACCCGCCTTGAGCACGGCTTGCTCATCAATTTCGGCTCCTACAAATTCCAGATAAAGGAATATGCCCGCAGTACTTGCCCCGGGATGGCCTTGGCCAGCGGCCTGTCGGCCTTTCTGTTCAATTTCTATGCGATCTGTGCGTTCTTTCGCGGCTAATCCATGAAGCTCCAGTTCGATTTCAAATCCGCCAGCTCGCTCCGTGCCTGGAAGGGCGGACTCAAGAAGCTCGTGAAGCACTGGGTCGGGTTCAGGATGTTCTGTGCCACGCCAATGAGCTGGCTACTACCGTGCCTGATGGTGCAAGTTGGCGCGGCCGCGCTGGCCGAGTCGAAGCCGTCTCGGCTCAATGTACTTTTCATCGCGGTAGACGACCTCAATCACTGGGTGGGCCATCTGGCCCGGGAATAGCGGCTATGGCGAGAGAGGCAGCGGCGATGCATCGTTCATCGCCAGACTGGACCGGAAGGATGAGGAACGGGAACTCAAGGTCGAGAAGCGGGTGGCCAGGCATGCCACACCGCAAGTCGTCCATTAAAGCCGCCGTATCGAGCACACGCTTGAAGCTGTCCAAGGCGAAGTGCGCCGAGAGAAACCAGACTGGCGTGCCGTCGCCCAGGCATTGTCCAATATCGCCCATCGGTCGGATGACGTGATCCGGGAGATCGACCGGATTCGAGTGCTGGATAGGCGGCTTGGAAGCTTCGACCTGCGTCAAATCAGTCAGTTGAACTCGT
>JAXDCU010000474.1:0-6395 GCA_034677645.1 Verrucomicrobiia bacterium | reverse complement strand
GTGACGGCGACGACAATCACGACGACGGCATCCAAGCGTTCCTGTTCAACGTGGGAACTGGGACACTGCGGAACGTCACCCTACGCGGGAACATCATTCTCGCCCGCGAAACTGACGACCTGCCTTTCCCCAACGAACTGCAGGGCATCGGCTGTTTCGACGGACCGCTGGTTCATTTCACCGTCGAGAAGAACTTGGTTTGCGTCAACCACTGGCATGGCATCACACTCGGCGATGCCCAAGGCTGCAGCGTCCAGGACAACGTCTGCTTCAGCCGGTGGTCCGGTCGGGCACGGCCCTGGGTGCAGTTGGGGCAAAAGAAGAACCAGGCCACGGGCAACACTGTCCGCAATAACTTCGCTCACAGCTTCGACTTCAAGGCGGACACGGCGGTACAGGCGGAAAACAACGGGGAAGTCACGGAGGCCCTGTTCAACCAGCGACTGGCAGAGCTGGCTCAGGACATCGATCGGCGGTTTGGCCAACGCCATCCGACCGCGAAACGGCCGCGCCTGGAATCGACGCCCGCGCGGACCTCACTCTCCGAGGATTCACTACCTGGGCCGTCCGGAAACCGACGCTGAGGCACCTCCCACCTGCGTGCGCGGGATCACGCCTCGGCATGGCGAACTATCGACGCACCGCGCCTTCGACGACGACCGCCAGTCTGCGCATGTCGAACCGTTCCCACTCGAACTGCCGTTCAGTTTTTCACACTGCCGCTATGCCGAGCCGTGGTCTTTTGGCCTGTGCCGTGGCATGGCGTTCGCCCAGCTCTTCCGTCCGCTTGACGAGGTACGCACCGCCCAGTCCCCGAGTGGCGGCGGCAACGGTTTTCCGGCGTGGGATTTCCAGTGGTTCATCGAGCGGCCGCAGGTGGGCCAGCGTTATCAGTTCGTCATGCGCGCGGCCTACGTGCCGGTGCCAGGGGGGCGCGGATGAGGTCGGCGTTCGCGCTCACGTGCAGCATAGTGTGGAACGCGTTCGCAAGTCAGCAACTTGGCCAGGGGCGGCTCCCGTTTCTGAGGACTTGCTTTCGTCGCGAACCGTCACTTCGCGACGTCCGCAATGCGCACGTCGTTTACGTGCGGGCCGATGGAGAGGTTTGCCTCCTCCGCGTTGTGGAGGAGCTTCCCATTCAACCGTAGGTTCTCGATGACGATGCCCTCAACCGTGTGCGCGGGGTCCAAACCGTTAAAGGAGGACCGGGGCACGCGCTTGCTGCTAACCGACACGTCGGAGTAACCGATGTCGCGCACATTACCGCGTTCGGTGTCTTTTGAGTAGGGATTCCTGCCGATCACAATCACCAGCAGGTTTGGCAGGTACTCTCTCGTAGGGTCTTCCACGTACCGCTCCTCACGGCTTGCTTGCATGCGTGGCGTGGGGCACTCGTCGTCAATCTCGACCCGGATATTCTCATACCGAATGTCGCGGACCAGCGCCCGGTCGCCGCACTGGATGTCCATGGCAATGTGCGTCGTCCGGATGATGTCACAGTCTCGGAACCGAACCTCGGCAATCTCGGGCGCCGACGTCTCGGCTCCGATCTCCAGAGCACGACCCCAGTCGCACCAGATCACATTGTTGTGTACTTGCACGTTCTGTACTGGCCGGTCATGGAACCCGCCCGGGCCCCAGTTCAGCCCCTTGAGCACGATGGCGTCGTCGAACGCGCGCACAAAGGAGTCGCGGATCACAACGTCTTGGCTGTTGCAGATGTCGATGCCGTCGGCGTTGTAGCGCCACAGACCGACGAGCTTCACGTTGGCGATCTCGACCTCGCGGCAGCCAAACGCGCTCAGGCACCAGACGTCCGGGTCGCGCAGGATGACGCCCTCGATCTTCACGTCCGCGCAGTCCGTCAACCGGACGCAACCGCCGCCTTGCCCCCGCTCAAACTCGCTGGAGTCAATGATGCCTCGGCCCAGAATCCGGACCCCCGAGACCCCGCGTGCTTCGATGGCGCTGTAGACAACCGCTCCGCCGGCGATATACAGCGTTTCGCCGCTCCTGAGCTGAATTTTGCCAGGCCGGTGAATGCCTGGCCCGAAGTACCGGACCCCGGCGGTGTCGCTCTTGGGCGCCCCAGTTTCCGGCGGATCACCGAACAGATGCAGGGCGTGGTGGGGACCGTCCAGTTCGACCGTGACCTGGCCAGGCTTGGCGAGGGCGAAGGTAATGATCTGGCTGCGCACTACAGGGCGAACCGCGCGCGAACCTGGCCGGACCACGACGTTGGTGAATGAGCGCTTGCTGGTGACCTCCACCGACACGGGGCCTGACATCCCCCAATGGGCGAGTGCGGCGAGTTCGGTCTGATCGATGGGGCGCTGGTATCCAGGCCAGACTTGGTTGAAAGGCACTGCCGACACCCGGCAGGAATAAACCGGCACAGGCTGTCCATTAACACGCAGCGCATAGTCTTCGCAGAGCCTCTCGCCCGGCGGCGCTGGCCAGACCGTCACCAGCGTGGCGGTTTGCCCGGTTTTCACCATGCTAGACAGAGCCGCCACGATCGACACGGCTAACCTTCGAAGCGTTGCATTCCCGGACATAACCGAATCATGGTTTCTCCTTGGTCTCTCCTGCCCCGGCGCTGGCTTTCTTGTTGTACACCCTATCAGTGTCGAACCGTAACTCGGACGGGCGCGCCGCCCTGACTCGGGAATTCCCAGACCTCGACGGTGCCCCGCGGCTGGGCCGCCAAGGGACGGACGTCCACGCCGACAGCAAAGTAGCCGTTGGTCGGTGGACTCCGTGAACCGGGAGCTTCTCCGGCGCGATCTCGCCCTTCGCGTTTCCAGGGTTCGGTCTTGGACCAATTGATAAGAAACGACAGCCCTTTGCCATCCCCGTTGCGGACCGTCAGTGTCTTCTGAATCTCCGGAGCCTTTTGGGACGCAAAGTACGCGTCGTCCATGTACTCCAGGTGAACCCGCTCTGGCCGTTCGGCCCCGCCCTTCGCCTTCACCACCAGGGCGCCGCCTTCCTCGACTTTCAGGCGGTACACACTCTCCCCAGCGCCAGTTCGTCCGGGAAACGAGAACTCGACTGCTTCCGGGCGATCATCGGCTGGACCGTCCTTGCGTTTCCAGGAGCGGATGTAGTCGATGCTGAACGTGGCCGGCAGCGCGTCGTCCTTTGGCAGGCCAAACCACCCGGCGAACGTCTCGCTGTCGAAGCAGAGTGCCAGCGGTTGGTGCCAGTGGGTGTTCCGTTCCTCGCGGACCACCGCGCCATCGACGGTGAACCGAAGGACTTCTGGGTCCCATTCCAAGCCGTAGACATGGAACTCGCGGGCGAGATTGTAGGGCGCCTTCCAGATGCGACTCTTGTGCCAGTGAACGGTCTCGACCAGCGTGTGGAACAGATGCGTGTTCATGTAGTAATTCGCCGGTTGTGGCCGGGCGCCAATCTCGAACACGTCGATCTCGGACCATGTCTCGGGTGTGATGTCGTAGAACCAGAACGCGCTCGACGCCTGTGAGTCCATGGCCCGGGCCCGAATCTCGACGTAGCCATAGCGGACCTTGGTTTTGCCCTTCACGAAGGCGGTTGTGTAGGTGTGATAGCCGGCGGGGAGATTCGGGAGCGATTCCTTCTTGGCGTCGAGATGGAGCATCCCGTCGGCGACGCGAACGTTCTTCGGATTGAAGTAGCCGGGCTGACGCCCCAGCCAACCGGGGTTGTTCGGGAACCACTTCGATTCGTCCAGCTTCTTGCTGTCAAACTCGTCGGTGAGGGCCGGGAACGGTTCCCACTGGCCGTGTTTGAGCGGACAACCAACCTCGGCCACGGCCACGGACCAGGCGGTGGCGCAAGTCAGGCAAAAGCACCGGAAACCGGGTCGAACGCTTCGCGGGAATGGCGTGAGTGTCTTCATATCGTCTGCGGAATTGAGCCTCCGAAACACGCCGCGTACAAGCTCAACCAACGGAAACTCCAGACCTCAAAGGCGAAACGGTCCTATCGACCAACTTCTGCGTCGAGCTGGCCACAGGACTCAACTACTTCGACCACACCACCGGCCAATGGCTCCCCGCCAAATCCGAATTCGCGGCCATGCCCTCCCGCAACTTCTCCAGAACCCGCCGCCGCAAACTCGCAGGACCCACCACCCGCACGTCCGGCATCCAGGAGAGAATCCACCGAATCAATTCATTGCGCCCAGACGTGACCAGACGCAGTTCTACCCCGCCACCCGGCAAAGTGCTCAGTTCCTGGCTCGCATGCCACTGACGTTCCTTTATGTACGCCGCCACCTTCGGAGTAAAACGGAGGGTCACCTGCATCTGTTCCGCGCTCCGCTTAATCCCAAAAGCATCCGCAAACCATTGCTTCGCATCGAAACCAACCGGCCGCACAAACACGCCCCCCGTGCCCTGAACCTCCCGAACCCGTGACAACGCAAATACGCCCACCCGATCCTTGGCAACATCCCGGCCAAGCACATACCAGTTCGTTGAACGTTACCCCCAAACCTACGCACCCCAAATGGGCGCTCTCCGCCCCGCCATTTCCGAGGTCGTCCAGTTCCTCGTCGATTGTCAACTCCTCCCACCGGAGCGCGCCCAGATTCTCATGTCCTGGAAACACAGCGGCTTCAATGTCCACGCGGGGGATCGCGTCTCGCCGGAAGCCCATGCCGAGTTGGAGGAATTGGCCCAGTACATTCTCCGCAACCCCTTCTCCGTCCAGAAGATGACCCTGGAATCCCCGGACGACACGGCCATCTACCGCTCCCCAAAGCAGACTGGAGGCTGCAGACCGGAGGCTGTAGGATCGGTGCCTATGCGAGATCATACAAAACTGCGTGCATTCCAATTGGCCGACCAAGTGGCTTTGGCCATTTACAGCGAAACCCGCTCTTTTCCGCGACAAGAGACATTCGGCCTGACCTCGCAGCTTCGGCGTGGGGCCGTCTCGATAGCCTCCAACATCGTGGAAGGTGCGGCGCGTTCCTCTCAGGCCGATTACGTCCACTTCCTGGACATGGCCTACGGCTCGGCCCGCGAGGTCGAATACCAGGTCGGTCTGGCCTTCCGGCTGGGTTTGCTTTCCGACCAATCGCATCGCGAACTATCAGCGCTGACGGTTGAAACCTCGAAGGTCCTTAACGGCCTGCTGCGCTCGCTGCGCGGGCAGTGAGCGCCTCCAGCCTCCAGCCTGCAGCCTCCAGCCTCCAGCCTGCAGCCTCCAGCCTCCAGTCTCCAGTCTCCGGCCGCCCGTTTGCCTCCAGCCTCCAGGCTCCGGTCTCCAGCCTGTTGTGGCATTACGAGCCGTGCGAAGACGCAGTTCCGATGCCGGATTACGAGAATGTTCTTACCGATTGAGCCCTCCGGGATCATCAACTCCTGACTGGCCCGCGCACGGGCTGACCGGTGACATGCGCCCTGATCCGGTCCGGCCGCGGGCACGCCGCCCGCCCAGTCGCCGCCGACCTCACAAGAATCCTCCAAACATGGTCACAAACTGTCTGCCGGCCAAAGTCCGAGCTTGACAACAGCCCCCCCATGACCCGCAATATTTCCGCAGAATACAGCCCGATGAAAAGCAATGCTCTTGACCCGCTCACGCGTCGAAGCAAATTCCTATCACTTCGACTGCTCTTGAACTTCTTGGCGGGCGTATCCTTGGCGATCGGCTCGCGGGCCTTCGCCCAGGCACCGGTGATCGTTTACGGGAACAGCAGCTTCAATTCCTGGCCGCAGTCGTGGACCACGGCGCTGGCATCTGATGTCGACGACGGCAAAACGCTCGATTTGGTCGGTGACGCCGCCCATCCCTGCCTGCAATACGCGTCAAGTTCGAGTTACGCGTTCTTTCGCGTGCAGATCGAGGGAACTCAGACTGACACCACTTTGCTTAACTGTACGGTGCATGTTTTTGTTCGTAATACTGGAGTTGGCTTTTTGCCCACCTACGGCTTTTCGTGGGATAACAACAACAACTCCAAAGCCGAGCACGGCCTGGAGCTGACGCAACCAGACACCACCGTGAATCCTACTCCGACAACATGGGCCACGGTCAAGATGGCCGACCGGGACAACAATGTTGGCCAGAAGGTCGCGCCCGACTTCGACTTGCTTGATGGGGACAAGGACTACGACAACGATGGCTTCGTGGCACTCACGCCCGGGCCGACCGTGGGAGGCGGCACTACAACTTACGTGGATTTCGCCGTCAGTTGGAGCTACTTGGCGCACACCTACGGCTCCGGATACGTGTCCACGCTTCGGCCCGGCCAGACGTGGTATATCCAAGCAGGTGTCACATACGGAGGGACAGATCACAGTGGGCTTGATGACGTCATTGGGGTTCTCGGCGAGTCTCTCTGGAGCAGTCCCATTCCAGAGCCGGCAGCGGGAGGCCTGTTGCTGGGCTTCCTTTGC
>JAXDCU010000473.1:0-4455 GCA_034677645.1 Verrucomicrobiia bacterium | reverse complement strand
CACATGGCGGGCGTCCGCGGGTTACAGCGGCAAGTGTGGACAACGTTCGCAACCCAGGGCTGCGCCAAGGCTCGCCTTGTCTCCGCCTGGGCTGCGCTAAGGCTGTCCCTTCGGCATTGACCCCTACGGGCAAGCTGAACGTGGCGCCGTTGTCCGTGGAGCGGACGTACCAGGCATCGACGCCCAGGCCATATACCATGTGCAGCACGCCCTGCTGATCCACCAAGACGCCGGGAACCAGGGCGCGCAGTTGGGAGAAGGGAGTCGCACTTGGCTTGCTGCGGCCCGAATTCTTTGCCGCATTAAAGCTCATTGTAGTTGAATACGGCTGATGGGGGTGGATGTGGCGCGCAAGAAGGAAGGACCGGTGATACGCAGTGATCGGCCGGTCCTTCGAGATGGGATGACGAACGTGCGTGTCAGTGGGGTAGCAGTGGGATGAGATGATCCACGGCCGCCCGGAAGTCACACTGCCAGGCACAGATTGTGAAGTCGATCGGATTGAAGTTGGTTCCGCAGTGGAAGCAACGGCCGAGATTGGTGCGTGGATTGACGGCCGATTCGGTCTCGTGGCAGTGCGGGCAGAGGAACACGAACCTTCCGTCCCGCGTTTTGCAGGGCCAGCGGAGATGCTGGATCAACGTGGCGATCGGGATGTCGTTGCGCAACCGCCGTAGGAACTCGTCGTCGTAACGCTGGTGCGACATGAGTTGGCTCCTCAGACGTGCATCTCGGCAGTGGTCCGCTGGAAGAGCGCTTCGTCCACGCGCAGCGCGTTGCGGGCACACGCTTGGAGGAGGCAGGCCGTCGCCAGGTTGTTGATCTGGCGGGCGATGCCTCCCGTGAAGTCGTGAATCAGCTCCTTGACCGAGGCATCGAACACGTCCTCCGGTCCACCCGCCTGTTTCATCTGAATGTCGAGGTAGCATCCCGTCTGGTCCTTGGTGAAAGGCCGCAGGTGATATTGCACGTGGACCCGGTTGAGCAGGTCGGCGTGCTGCGATCGTTTCAGGACGGCGCGCAGCGACGGTTGGCCGACCAGCAGGATCTTCAACGGTGCCACGTCGAGGGCGGAACTGACCAGCAGCCGTAAGTCGGTCAAGGCGTCGCCATCCAACAGGTGGGCTTCGTCAATCATCAGTAACAACGTTCCCTCCACGCGTTTGGCGGCCTGGTAGATCTGTTCAAACAACCGGTCCTTGCCGCGGCGTGGAACTTCTCCCAGTTGCGCGACGAGCACCTTGAGCAGGCCGGAAGAGGGCAGATGCGTCAAGTGGCAGTAGACCGCTTCGCAGCGTTGGGGCAGCTTGTCGAGGAAGCACTTGAGTAAGGCGGACTTGCCGACGCCGCTTGGACCGGTGACCAGTCCCAGGGCGGCGTGGTCGACCAGATACGTCAGCCGGGCCAGGGCTTCCTTCATGCGCTGATCGATCCACAGCGAACTAACCGCGGCATGTTCTGCAAAGGGCTGTCGTTTGAGATTGAAATGTTCTTGGTACATAGATCAGTAGTTCCTTTCCTCGAGCAGATTTTGGAGATGTAACACGACGACGGGGATGGTCTTGACTTCCGCCCGCGCGAAGGCTTCTTCCAGCAGGCTCCGCGTGATCCTGGGCAGACGCGCATGGACATGGGACAGCAGTTCGATTTCCTGGGTGCTCAGTCCCGAAGCACCTCCTTGACGCCCCAGCAACCGAGCGAAGGTGGCGGCCAACACGGGAAAGCTCAATAGATGGCGGCGCTGCGCCTGATGGTAGTCGACGCCGCGTTCGGCTTGCCCTTGTTGGTGCTGTTGATGCTCCTGGGCCAACAACTTCAGATACTCGTGGTCCAGCGGCGTTTGCGGCGCTGTCGGTGGAGGTTCTGGATGTGCCCCGCGCTGGCGGTCGTAGTGGCGGCCCACGCCGAGAAAGACGCCCTGGAGCGACGTCAAGCGCACTTCCTCGCCGCTGGAGAAGGGATCGTAGCTGACGATCACTCGCTCACCCCGCAGTTTCGGGTCCACGGCATAGAAGCGGTTCTTGACGCGCACGTCGCAGAATTCGGGATCGACCTTGCGGCGCTCCCGCACGTGGAAGAACTCGCGCACCTCGGCCAAGTTGACGTGCCGGCGAAAGCGCGTCTGCTCGTCGTAACGCGCCTGAGGAGTCTGGTGCGTCTCGCCGTGCACCGTGGCGTGGTAATCCCGGTGCAACCAAGCCTGGAAGTACCGGTTCAACTCGGCCAGCGTCAGCACCGTGCCGGCACGGACCTCCGCCTCGAACTGATGCTGGATCGTCTGGATGACGCGTTCCACCAGCCCGCCCGGTTGCGGCTCGCGGGGCGGTCGGTGCAACAGTTCGATGTTCAGATGGGTACAGGCCAGCCGCAAGCCGCGCGCGTGGTAGATTTTCGCGTTGTCCACGTACAACTGCCGGCTGGCACCCTGCGCTGCCCAGGCCCGCAACAGGGAATCGATGAGGATGTCCAGGTTCTCGCGATAGTAGTACCGGCCCTCAGGAACATAGCGACTGTGGCAGTCGACCCAGAGCGACAGGTGCGACTGGATCGCGCGGCCGGCGTGCATCACGGCGGGGCCGTCCGCGAAGTCACCCAACCACAGGGCGTTGCTCTGCTCCCGCGTCCACCGGCAGCGGATCTTCACTTCCTCGACGCCCAGCCTGCGGCGCGTCACGCCCTGCTGGCGGAAGTGGCGATTCATGGTCGAGGTCGGGATGGTGCGGCCGAACTCTTGGGCCAGGAACTTGTTGATCGTGCGGGGCGCGCGGCGTGGTTGTTGGCGCTTGAGCTCCACGGCGCGGGCCATCATCTGTTTCCGCTGCTTGCGCGGCTGGCCTCGATCCTTGCGGCGTTCGCGCCGCAGTCCGGCGATCTTCTGCTGCCGGAACCGCCGCACTTTGCGCCGCAAGGTCGAGTAGGAGAGCCGTTTTCGCTGTCCATTGGGCAGCGTCACTTCCTGTTGGCTCAGGTGCTGGAGGTACCGTCTGCGCTCTCCCGCCGTGACTTCCTCCAGCAGGATCGGACCGAGCAGCGAGCACCAGAACACGGCCCAGTCATCTTCGTCATAAACCATTTCTTGGGACTCCATGAAGAGGGAGGGAAACACCACATGGCGTCCCAAGGTACGTCAGTCGAACCCGGCCCTCGTGGCGAATCGGGGGAAGAACTTACCACCGAAACAAGCCTCCCACTCGGGCACGACGCGCAAGAGTTGCCGAGCCGTTTCCAACGTCGCCGTCCGTTCAGGACTGCGCGCTTTGTGCGGAGCGATATGGCCATCCAGGCGATGGCACGTGGACTGAGGATTCCTCTGCAAGACCATGCCCCGTGCTAGATCCAGGACCCACGTCAGGCCGCCGAGCCAGGTGACGAACCGCCAGATGAGTTTGTGGTCGACGACCGGCTGGTGAGGCCACGCAGCGTCGGTCGATGACGCTTCCGGGGCCCGCGGTGGATAGCCGATCAAAGACCGACCCTCGCGCACGCTTTGGCGATAGGTGACCTTGGGTTCCTCAAGGTACGCTCGGGCGCGCGCCGACAGGCAGGGAGCGGCGAATCGCTTATACGGCAGAACGAAAGTGTGGGTGGTCGGTGAATGTCCGACCACAGGTGCAACACCTCCACCGCGCCAACCAGATCGGCACGCACAGCACCTGGTTGCCGACCCAGTATCGCAAGCAGCGCCGCCGCAATTCATGCGGGGCGAAGACCGTACCTTCTTCGCAGACGGCACAGACCTTCCGGTAACAGACGCGATCTCGCGAATTCCGCCGGACGGCGGCGTTATGCTGCTTGATTTCGTCGGCCAGATCGGCGATGTTGGTCATGAGTTTGAAGTGTTGGGGAGCGAGGTTCTGTCAGGGGAACTCGCTCCCTTTCTCGTTGCGTCCCGCACAATTCCCCGCGCGACATGAAGGCGGGGTCCGAGATGTAATCTACCGAAGCGGGGTCAAACGCGGGATAGCGGCGGGGTAGCGCGGGGTCAATTATTCTGAACCGTCGGCCGCTTAATCCAGTCAGCTAATTTGCGCCCCCGGAGGGTGTATTCAGGGGTATCAGTCACGGATGGAACTCTTATCGGCGAACGGCCAGCGGTAACGGGGCCGCCGCCAGAACACTATGATTTCGAAACCCGCGCAATCGGCGGCTCCCGTTCACCGCATGGTTATCTGGCCGTTCCTGGATCGCTCGTAGTGAATTCGCACTTGTTTGATGCGGGGACGAAAATGACTCCCAGAGATTCAAGAAAGGCCACCAACGCTTGTCCAGTTCTCGCGGTTTTCGTTTTCGGACCGGAGGGGCCAACGATGTGAAGAGCCTCCTCGCGATAATCATCTGCCGTGGTCCATCGTTTTGATCCATTTCGATGATACCAGACAACAACGTGCCAGTCATCCATGTCGCGACCGGCCAGCGATGTAGCTTGGCCAGCGCTCCATTTGATGGAGGCGATTT
>JAXDCU010000472.1:0-13281 GCA_034677645.1 Verrucomicrobiia bacterium | reverse complement strand
GTCCCTGCGCCTCGTTGCTTCCGAGCGCGGCGACCACGTGGCGAATCGCGCCCGGACGGTTCTGAGGTCGGCAATCCCGGCGAATGCGGCGGCGACCTTGCGTGCTCGGGTGCGCTGGCTACGCGGGCATCCTGAGATTCTGATTCGATTGCGGGGCGGCGGATTGGAAACTTGCGGGCGGCTGACGCTTCCGGCGGGGCAAGGCACTCCAGGGGCGCGCAACAGCCGCGCCTCCGTGAATGCCGCCCCGGCGTTCGTCGATGTATGGCATCGACCGGTCCTGCCCGCCGCGCAACAAACCGTTCGTGTCTTTGCCCGCTTGGACGATCCCGACGGCATCGGGCTGGTTCGGCTGATCTACCGGCTCGATCCGGCCGCTGCGAAGCTCTCAACGATCATGGTCGACGACGGAACGGGGCCAGACGAGGTTTCCGGGGACGGGATTTGGACGGGTGCCATCCCCGGGCAAGCGGCTGGCGTTTTGGCCGCGTTTTCTCTGGAAGCCGAGGACGGATTCGTGCCCTCAGCCACGAGCGTCTACCCATGCGGCAGCCAGAGCCGTGAGTCTTTGATCCGATTCGGCGATCGGCCGCCAAACGACGCCTTCGGCACATATCGTATCTGGCTGACGCGCGCGGCGCATGACGCGTGGGCCGGTCGCGAAAAAATGAGCAACGAGGATATCGATGTGACCTTCGTGGGTGGGGCGCACCGGGCCATCTACAACGTCGGTGCGCATTACAGCGGCAGTTCGTACACGAGCCCCGGATACGATCGACCGACCGGCAACCTCTGCGGTTACGACCTTAACTTCCCCAGAGACCAACGGTTTCTCGGCGACCATCGGATGACGTTGGACTGGCCAGTTCGCGACAACACCAATCAACGCGAGCAGCTCATGTTCTGGTTCCTCGAACAGTTCGGCCTGCCCAACATGTACCGCCGATATGTTCACCTCTTCGTGAATGGCTTCGAGCGCGGCACGATCTACGACGACGTCCAGCAGCCGGGCGACGACACGATCGAAGAGTGGTATCCCGACGACCAGGACGGACACCTCTTCAAGACCGATTGCTGGAACGAGTTCGACGACACTGGCGGCCGCATTGACCCGTGCGTGCTCAACACCCTCGAAGTGTTTACATCCCCCGGCGGCACAAAGAAAATCGCGCGTTACCGCTGGAACTGGCGACCGCGCGCGGTTCAAGGCTCAGCCAACAACTTCGCCACTCTGTTCGAACTCGTCGATGCCGTGAACGCCTCCACCAACTATCTCGAAGCCGTCGGGGCGGTCGTGGATGTCGACCATTGGATGCGCACATTCGCGATGAACGACCTGGCTTCGTTCTGGGACGCTTTCGGCAATCCCAACGCCAAGAACACGTTCCTTTACAAGCCAGAGCGCGACACCTGGAAACTCATGTGCTGGGACTTCGATGTCGGCCTTGGGGTTTTCAACGATCCCGTCGACGCGCCGTTGTTCAGCGTCAACGACCCGACTCTCAGTCGCATGTATCAGACACCGGCGTTCGCGCGGCGCTACTGGGCGGCGTTGCGGGAGGCTCTCGACTCCTTCTTCCGGACTGGGCCCAACACAGCCATCGACACCTTCCTCGATACGCGGTACGAAGCTTTTCGCGCCAACGGGATTTCTCTTGCCACACCCGACGACATCAAGACGTGGATTTCCCAGCGGCGGAACTTCCTCAACACTCAACTCCAGACCGTGCAGTCCGATTTCGCCATCACAACCGCTGGCGGGAACGATTTCACAACGGCCAAGGCTGAAGTCGAACTAACTGGCCGTGCCCCCGTGACAGTGTCGGTTCTGGCGGTCAATGGCCTGCCGTACCCCGTGGACTGGATTGGCGTGACTCGCTGGAGCCTAAAGGTCCCCCTCGCCCCAGGAATCAACACAATCAGAATCGAAGGCCTCGACAGACGCGGCGGATCGATCCCCACCGCCACGGACTCGATCCGAGTTCAGTCAACGGCGCCACCCGCAAACCCACCTGAAATCCGAATCAACGAGTGGATGGCGTCGAACCGATCCGCCGTGTCCGATCCTGCGGATGGCGTCCATGACGATTGGTTTGAGCTGTACAATGCGAGTGATACGGAAGTGACACTGGATGGATGGTGGCTGTCGGACGATCCCTCTGAGCCAGCGCGGTTCGTCGTCCCGAGCGGGTTCACACTCGCGCCGGGTGAGCACATGGTAGTATGGGCCGACGGCCAGACCGATCAAACGCGTCCAGGCGAAACCTTGCACGTAGATTTCAGGCTCGAACAACGAGGAGAGCAAATCCTGCTGCACGACCAAGCTGGGCGTTTGGTCGATATGATCGAGTTCGGCGCACAGACGACTGACGTCGCTGAGGGTCGCTGGCCCGATGGAGCGATGGAACCGTTCTTCCCGATGTCCGCTCCCACGCCCGGCGATGAGAATCAGGTGCAAACGTCGGCGCTTCCTTCCATCCAAGTCCGTTCCATCGAGCGATTGAGCGGCGGCGTGGTTGTCTTGACGTGGGAAACGCTGCCAGGGCGACGATACGAACTCCGATTCCGCGACGACTGGATCGGGGGTAGATGGGAAACGGTGCCTGGAGTCGTGGTGGCGGACGGCGCCACTGCGACCAAGGCCGACCCATCCGCGGCGGGCGTGGCGGCGCGCTACTACCAAGTCGTACTCCTCATCACCGAATAGTGGCCTGCTTGGGCTTTCTTCGCCAGCTCGGCCCGGTCGCTCACTTTTGAGCATGAAAGGTCATTGATTCCGTTGGAGTTTTCTGAGTTACTACGGACACTTCGCTTAACGATGAAGATCATACGCTTTGCCATACTCGGTCTCTCGATCCTTTTCCTCACTCCGGTCGGCTCAGCCCGCAACATTGTTTTGTTTGTCGGAGATGGGATGGGTTTTCAACATGTCCAGGCTGGCCGCTTCTACGCCAATGGCAGCGAAGGTGGCGGACTCTTGTTCGAGGGGCTTCCCTACAAGGGCCAGGCAGTCACGACTCTTCCGAACGGCGCAGTCACCGACTCCGCTACCTCAGGAACAGCCCTCGCCACGGGCTACCAACACCCTGCCAACGGCACCATCAGCACCGACACCTCGGGCAACCCCGTTCAGACAATCCTCGAGAAAGCCAGGAGCTTTGGCTGGCGGACTGGCATAATCACCACCGACGACATCGGCGGGGCGACTCCTGGGAGTTTCGGCGCGCACGAGCCGGACCGCGGCTTGGTAGCCGAAATCCGATATGATTACATCGTGGACGACAGCAATCACGCTGCGAGTCTGCCCAACGTTCTGTTCGGCGGTGGCGCCAGCGCCGATTATGCCGCCCTCGCAACTTCCGCCGGCTATACCGTGGTGACGGGCATCACCGACCTGAATCTCCTCGACCTGTTGGGGCTGGCGCAGCCGAGGCTCCTAGGCCAGTTTGCCCCAAGCGTTCTGACGCTCGAAATCACGCGTTCTCCAGACAGCACTGAACCTCGGTTGTCGGACATGGTCCGCCGTGGTTTGGAGCTCTTGTCCATGGAACCGGCAGGCTTCTTCCTCGTCGTCGAAGGCGCTCTGATCGACAAGCTCAGCCACGTCAACAATACGGTCGCACTTGGTCCTGAGATGGCGCAGTTCGAGTTGGCGTTTCAAGAGGCCATGACCTGGGTCGAGAGCAACGGCGGGTTCCAGAACACATTGGTCCTTGTAACGGCCGACCATGAAACCGGCGGCCTGAATGTCCCGGACGGACAATACGTCCTACCCGGAGTCATGCCGGAGCTCAGTTGGTCCTCAACCGGGCACACGGCCGCTGATGTGCCGATCTACGCTTCCTGGCCGCCGTCCATTGCCGGAACGCAAATCGACAACACTGAAACGTTTTTTGTGATGGAGGATTGGCTGGCTGGCGTGGAAGGTCAGCCGCCGGTCATTTTGGATTTGAGCGTCGGAAACATCAAACAGACTTCAGCGATCGTGAGCTGGACCACACGCGAGCCATCTACTGGATTGGTTGAATGTTACCTCGGTGAAACTCATGTGGTCAGTGGCAGTGACGATGCCAGAATCACGTCACACCAGTTTGCCCTCGCTGGCCTGGAGCCGGACACGGAATACGAAGTCCGAGTCTGGTCGGTCGACCTGGCTGGTTTTCTCGGCGCTGGCACAGTAAGCTTGCGAACTGCCTCGCTCGACGTCGATGCCTACGTGCAGGCCGAGCCTCAGGTGACTCTTGGTTCCGTAAGCGGCTCGTTCACCGCCCTGACCGCGCCCGGAGACGGCCAGGTCCAGACAATCACGGAAACCACCAGCGGCACCGGCTCCGGACTCAGCGCCGTCTACACTCTGCGCACGTCAGCTCCGGCAAACAGCATCGCCGACGTCACACTCAACGTTGGTTTCACGTGGACGGATCGCGACCGCGGCAAGGACAACGTCGTTGTTTCGGTTTACAACGTTGTTTACAGCCGCTGGGACACGGTGACCATGAATTCCGGTGGCAGCTTCGCGTTAAGCCCGCCGCTCGCTTATGTGGACGCAACCGGCAATCTTCGCGTGCGCTTTGCCGACACGGCGCTGATCGCAAGAGAGAAGAAAGACATTCTGACTGTCGATTGGCTCCAGGCCGATGTGGTTGCCGGTCCGCCTGACATTCAGCCCCCCTCCGTGCCAACCGGCTTCGCCGCCGCCGCGTCTGGGGCGGCGGAACTCACGGCGATTCTGGCCTGGACTGCCAATCCTGAGCCGGACATCGCGGGTTATCTCGTGCACCGGAATGACTGGGCTGACAACGTTTTCACTGACCAGCCCGGCTACACGGACCGCGCAATGAGGGGAGGAAGTTACAATTACGCAATCGCCGCCGTAGACCTCAGCGGAAATGTCAGCGATTGGACGGAATCGATCGCGATCGACCTCTTCAATCAAACCGCGCCCTCGGCCCCGATGAACCTCCAGGCAACAGCGGGTGACGGCGAAGTCTTCCTCACATGGGACCAGAACACTGAATGGGACGTTATCGGATACAACGTTTACGTCGAAGAAACAGGAGGCTGGACTCAGATCGACGATGGCGTCGTCAGCAATTCCTTTAGCCACTCTGGGCTGGTCAACGGCCAGACCTATCGCTACCGCGTCACGGCCATCGACAGTGGACTGGAAAGCCTTCCCAGCGGCATTGAAGCCACCCCGTCGGCAACGCCCAAAGTCTGGATCGAGTCCATTGCTGTGTCCCTGCAATCGGCCGGCAAGAACTGGAAAGCAACCGCTGCCGTTCAGGTTCTGGCTGACGGCGTGCCTGTCGCCGGGGCGACCGTGAATGGTGACTGGTTGTTCAACGGTCAATCTCTTGCCTCAGGAGTAACCGGAACCTGCGACACGACCGGCGGAGTGTCTTTGACTTCCCCACCTGTAAAAGCGTCGTCTGGCACGTTCGTGTTCCGGGCAACGGCCGTTGTGTTGCCGGGCTACACTTACGAACCCGCGGGACACGTGGTTGAGGGGTCCGCCACGATCGGACTTTGAGGACCGCCATTTTGGACTCGAACAGGGAAGTCCTTGGTTCGAGACGAGACCGGCGCGCGCTGGAATTGGGGCGAACCATATGCCGGTTGTTCCAGACAGGCCAGACCATGGCGGGATCGCGCTCACACTCGAGTGGTTGAGCCGATTTCAGAGCCCTCTGCTTTGATGCGCCTCGCGTTTCTAACCCATGAACCTCTGCACCCGCCCAGCGGAGGCGGGTCGGCTGAGCTAGGTTATCTTGTGCGTGAGGCTGTCCGGCGCGGCCATGAAGCGCACGTTGTCGGACCGGCAATCGAAAACCTGCCTGCTGTTGAGCGTGAGTTTGGCGCAAAGGTGCATGAGTTCAGAGCGTGGAAGATGGGGCGCTACACCTCGTTCCGCAATTTCAAGTACACGCTCTATCCGTTCTTGCTCGAGAGATTGGCGGCGCAGGTCCATGGCCAAATGCGATTCGACGCATTTGTGTCTCAGCACGCCATCTCCGCGGTTGCGGCGGGACGGCTCAAACGGAAACTGGGCCTGCCGGTGGTCATGAATTTTCTGGATCACCTGACTGGTTTCATGGAGACGTGGCCCCCGTGGCTTATGCCGCCTCCAGCGCTTTCAGTCCTGAAACGCTATGAGCTTTCCCTGCCGCGCCGGGCACGGGCGGATGGCGTTCTGACGGTGTCGGATGTGCTTGCGGACTTGTTTGTGACGCGAGGCTACCCGCGCCACCAAATACAGCCAATCTACTATGGATACGACGCGGACCTGTTCCAACTCAATGAGGCCGCCCTTGAACATCGAAGCGACTCTCCTCCGACCATCGTGATGCACGGCTCATTGGATCATCATCACCTCGGCCGCATCGCGCTCGAAGCGGTTGCGCATGTCACCGCAACGCGCCCAGACGCGATCTTCAAGTTTCTGGGACACCGGACGCCGGCGCTGGCACGATTCCAGGCCATGGCCCAACGACGCGGATTGGGCGCTTCCGTGCGGACCATCGGATTCGTGCCGTACCATGAGGTTGGACGCGAACTGGCGAGCGCCACGGTCGGCATAGTGCCTTACGAGGAATCCACGGGTGTTCATTGCGCATTTGTAGCCAAGGTGGTCGAATACCTGGCCGTGGGCTTGCCGGTCGCATGCACGCCGCTCATGGGTATCAAGCGTTACTTCGCGGGTGAACGGTTGGTGAGGTTTTCGAGCTTCGACGGTCGTGACCTGGGCCGTTGCATTCTGGATTGGCTCGGCGAGTCGCGCGGGGCGCGCGCCGAGCTCGCGCGGTCGGCAAGCGCCCGAGTGCGAGCTGAGCTTGACTGGCATATGATTGGGCGACGCGCGTTGGCTTTTGTGGAGGCGATTGTGGAACGGGCCGGAGGGATTCCCGGCGGTTCTTTGTCTCAATGAACACGGGATCACATCGATTTGCTTTCTTCCGCCAGAGCGGGTGGATGGGGCTGGCCACCGGGCTGGGCGGGTTGTGCATGTCGCTTGTGCATATGCCGGCAGCCCAAATGCCGGCTGCTGAGTATGGTGTCCTGCTGATGTTCCTACAGGTCCTCAACCTGATGCTGATTCCGGCGATCGGACTGCAGACAATCGTAGCCCAGCAGACGGCCGCGGCGATGACAATCGAACAACAGGCGGAATTGACCTATACCGTGCGACGGCTCTTTCAAGCCATGTTCGTGGTCTGGCTGTGCATAGCTGCCGCGACTTTTCTTGGCCGCCACCAGTTGACGACCGCGCTGAAGATCACCAACCCGATCGCGATATGGCTCACCCTGTTGATCGGATTGGCTTCACTCTGGTATCCGATCCTGCAAGGCCTGCTCCAGGGCCGACAGAATTTTCTCTGGCTTGGGTGGCTTCAGGTCATCAGCGGCGGCTCGCGCCTGGTCGGCGTGCTAGTAGTTGTTTGGTGGATGGGCGGCTATGCGGCTGGAGCGCTAGGAGCCGCCTTGGCCGGGCTTGCGGTGGTGATAGGTGTCGCCGCGTGGTACAGCCGACACACCTGGCTCGGCAAAGGGCGCCCCGTGGAATGGCGCGGCTGGTTGCGCCGTGTCGTGCCGCTGACACTCGGCTTGGCTGCCGGGCAGTTCATGATGGCAGCCGATCAGATTCTCGTCCAATGGCTGTTCGATCGCGAAGTCACCGCCCGCTACGGCGCCGCGGGCATGATCGGACGCGCATTGGTATTCCTCACGGCCGCCTTGGTCACCGTAATGTTCCCCAAAGTTGTCCGGAGCGTGGCACGCGCTGAAAAGACCGATGTGGCGGGATTGGCCTTTGGCGCAACCGCAATCGTGGGCGGACTGGCAGGACTTGTCTGCACTGTCACGCCGGTGTTGCCTTTGCGCATCCTTTATTTCTTCCAGCCGCAGTACTGGAGCAGCGCGCCGCTCGTGCCCTGGTTCGTCTGGTGCATGTTCCCGCTCACCCTCGCAACAGTCCTGATCAATAATCTCCTCGCTCGAGGACAGTTTGCATGCGTGCCATGGTTGCTCCTGGTGGCGTCCGGCTACGGCGCGGCCCTGGTTTTTCGGTCGAGCGCCTTCATGCAAGCCGAGATGTTCACCGCTTTTCGGATGGTCGTGCAAACACTCGGAGTGTTCAGCCTTTTGTTGCTGGCCGTCGCGGTTTCATTCACATGGTTCCACCGGTCGACACATGCCGCGCCGCGAATAGTCGTGCCTTAATGACCGACCACAGGGTGCCCTGAGCGAATGCTCATGACGACGAGAATCTCCGATACAAAACGCCAAGTATGAACTCGAAGCGACGTTCAACGCACATGCAAACACTGCGCGCTCTTCTCGCGACATCCACTCTGGTTGCGCTGCTTGTGGCAGGCGACAACAGGCCGGCCGGACCGCTTCCGCCTGTTCCATTGGCGGGGCTCCGCTCCACAGCCGAGTTTTTCTCCGATGTAAAGCACCAATCTGACGTGCCCACGCAGGAGAGCATCATCGGATTTGCCGTTGGCCAACGTGCCGCCAGCCCATCTGAAATCGAACGCTGCCTCCAGGCCTGGGCCAAGGCGGCGCCGGACAGGACCCGCCTGGTCGAATACGCCCGCACCCACGAGAACCGCCCGCTCTGCTACATGATAGTCACCGCACCGGCCAACATGGAGCGTCTGGCGGACATCCAAAGCGGCCTCGCCAAACTGGCCGACCCGCGCCGCGTCTCGGACGCCGAGGCGGAACGGATCACGAAGACAATCCCGCCCGTCGCGTGGCTCGCCTACACAATTCACGGCGACGAGACCGAAGGCTCCGACGCCGCCCTCGCGTTGCTCTATCACCTGATCGCCGCGGACGATGCGGGTGTGGCCAAGCTGCTCAAGGATGTCGTCATAATCGTCGATCCGCTCATGAACCCCGATGGTCGCGAGCGTTTCGTCAAGATGATTGGCGAGCACCGCGGCACAATGCCTAACGTGGATGACCAGTCGATGGTCCACGAAGGTTACTGGCCCTGGGGTCGCGGCAACCATTACCTCTTCGACCTCAACCGCGACTACATATGGTGCGAGCAGCCAGAAACACGGGGCCGAGTGCGCGAGATAGCCAGATGGAACCCGCAATTGATCGTTGACGCCCACGGCATGGGAGCTCAGCAGACACACTTGTTCTCACCCCCGCGCGAACCGATCAACCCGAACATCCCTCAAAGCCGGGCTGATTGGGGCCGGACGTTCGCGCGCGACCAGGCACAGGCACTCGACCGACACGGTCTTCTCTACTACACGGGTGAATGGCACGAAGAGTGGTACGCGGGATACACGGACGGCTGGGCATCGCTCCGCGGCGCAATTGGCATTCTGTACGAGCAGGCCCGCATCGCCGAAGACGGCGTGCGCAGACCCGAAGGTCGCATCCTCTCTTACGCCGAGTCGCTCCAACATCACCTCATCGGGTCCCTCGCCAATCTCACAACCCTCCAAACAAACGCGCGCGCGCTCCTCGAACACCTCTACCGCACGCGCAAGTCCGCCCTCGATCCCAAAGGACCGTACGCAAACCGGGTTTTCGCGGTCCTGCCCACGCCAAACCGGTCGCGCTGGCTCGCCTTTGTGGACCTACTCGAGCGTCAAGGATTCGAACTCTACGGAAATGACAAGGCATTCTCGGCCTCCGTCGCCGTCGATCACCTTGGACGCGAGACCAAATCCCACCCCATTCCTGCCGGCTCACTCCTCATCCCGAACCGCCAGCCGCTCGCTCACTTGCTCGCCGCGATGCTCGAATTCGATCCACGCATCTCGACGCGCGCACTCGAGGACGAACGCAAGGAACTCTTGCGTAAAGGCCGCTCCCGCCTCTACGACACCACGGCCTGGAATGTCACGATGATGTACGGCCTGGATGCGCTCACGCTCGCGATGGAACTCCCGCCTGATGCCAAGCGCTTTGCGTCAGACACCACAAACCCGCCTCCACCCATCCTCTCCACCACGGTTTCAGCACCGATAGCTTTTGCCATTGACGGCGCCGACGACAGCTCAGTGACCGCCGCCGCACGCCTGATGGAGAGCGGCATCCAGGTGCGCATTGCGGACAAGCCGTTCCGTCTGGACGAGCGCGACTTCTCTCGCGGCTCGGTGATCGTCACCGCATTGGACAACAGGACAATCAGCGGCGATCTAAGGGAGGCGATTGCGCGAATCGCATCTGAAACCGCGGTGACGGCCGCGCCCGTTTCAACCGGACTTGGGCCTGGCGATCTCCCGGACCTAGGTGGAGAGCATTTCAAACGGCTTGAACCGCCGCGCATTGCGCTACTGACGCGAGGAGGCGTGAGCGCGGGCGACTACGGCTCGTCCTGGTTTGTTCTGGATCACCGCCTTGGTATCCGACATTCGCACATTGACGAAGTCGGTCGCCTTGATCTGTCCCGCTACAACGTGCTTGTGGTGCCCGACGGACGCACAAGCACGCTGTCAACTGGTTTAGTGGCGAGTCTCAAAGATTGGGTCCACAACGGTGGCACGCTGATTGCCGTAGCCAACTCGACCGCGGCTTTCACGACCGAAAAGGCTCAGTTCAGCAGAGTCCGCCCGCTTCCTGAGGTGCTTGGCAAGCTGGCTGACTACGAGCTGGCGGTTCTTCGGGAGTGGCTCGGCCAAAAGGGCGACGTGCCGCCGCTCGACGTTGTCTGGTCGCACACGGCAGCGCCCGGCCTGCGTTACCCGTGGCAAGCCGTCGACGGCCCGCATCCGGAGGAGAAAGAACTCCGCAAACGCGATGCCTGGCAAACACTCTTCATGCCGCAAGGCGCGCTGCTGGCAGCTCGCGTCGACACCAACCATTGGCTCACCGCCGGATGCGGCGAGTGGCTCCCGGTCCTGGTCGGCCGACAGCCGGTGCTGATGGCCGCCGATGGAGCTGAGGCGCCGGTGCGCTACGGTTACCTCTCACCCGCTATTGCCACGCCTGGTCCTGCGTCCGTCACCGGTGAAGCAAGCACCACGGCGTACCCGACCTCCGCCGGTGGGCCCGAGAAGAAAGACCCGGCCAAGAAGGAGAAGCAAGAACCGCCGCGTGTCGGCTGGGCCGCGCTGCCGCCGGGCGCCGAAATGCATTTGCGTCTGAGCGGATTGCTCTGGCCGGAAGCGGCACATCGCGTGGCCAATGCCGCGTGGTTGACACGCGAAGCAATCGGGCGCGGTCAGATCATTCTGTTCGCCACGCCGCCCACGGCGCGCGCCGCGAGTCGCGGCATGACCCGTCCGTTTCTCAACGCGCTTGTTTACGGGCCCGGCTTCGGCGCCGCCCAGCCAATCCGCCCATAGCCCCGCGGCAATCTGAAAGCCCGGCTTCGACCTGTTTTCGCCCCCAACGGCTGCTCAAGCCGCCCACACGCCGGCAATGGGCGCCTGGCAATAGCCGCATTTTCCGTCCGTGATTTTGACTGAGCTGATTGCGTAGACATCGCGCTCGACGACAGCTCGTTTACAGGCCGGACAGAAGGTGGTTTCGGCGTCTGGCAATCCAACCACGTTGCCTATGTACACGAACCGCAACCCAACTTCGCGCCCTACATCGCGCGCTTTGACCAGCGTATCTAGCGGCGTCCGCGGCAAATGCGTGAGCTTGTGCTGGGGATGGAATCGCGAGAAATGCAAAGGCGTGTCGGGTCCCAGGTTCTCAATCACCCACCCGCACATCTGCTTTACCATCTCCATCTTGTCCGTGTAGGTCGGCACTATCAGGTTGATGATCTCAAACCACACGCCGAGTTCCTTCAGCGCTTTGAGCGTGTTGAGAATCGGCTGTAATCGGCCAGAATTGAGTTTGCGATAGACCCCGTCGTCAAATCCTTTCAGGTCCACGTGCGCCGCGTCCACAAAACCCGCCAGGTCACGAAGCGGCCGCTCCTCGATTGAACCGCAACTGACCAGTATGTTCTTGAGCTTCCGCTCGCGCGCGGCGCGACAGCAGTCCTGCGTGTACTCGTAGTAGGCTGTCGGCTCCGAGTATGTGTATGAGATTGACGGGCACGCCAGCGACGCCGCCACGGCCGCCAGGTCTTCGGGGAACAAACTCAGTGTCCGCACCTGGCTCAGCGTGAGAGATGCTGGGACGGGGGGCTTGAGCCGGAATTCGGGCCCGCGAGCATCTTTGGTCTCTTCCGGTTTCTTTTGTGAGATTTCCCAGTTTTGGCAGTTCAGGCATCGGAACACACAGCCGGATGTCGCCAGCGAAAAGGTCTTCGAGCCCGGCAGGAAATGAAAGAGGGGTTTCTTCTCGACCGGATCGATATGGAACGTGCATGGGTTGGCGTATGCCATTGTCCAGAGCGTTCCATCCCGATTCACCTTGTTGCGGCAATGGCTTCGGTCGCCCGGTTCGAGCACGCAGTTGTTTGGGCACACCTTGCACTGAACGTTGCGGTCAAGCTTGAGGTAATGCCGGGCTTCCCTGACCCAACCGCGCTCTTGCCACAGCGCCCACACCTCATCGTTCGGCGCGTCGCTCTTGAACACATCAGCCGGCGTCGCGTCGCTGCTTGCCTTTCGAAACAGCGACCAGATTGAGCCCGCACCGAGCAAGCCCGTCGAAACCGCCCCTGTCACCCGCAAGGCCCGTCGCCTGGTCATCAACCGCGGCAGTGTAGCGGCGTCGGCCATGTCGGCCGGTCTCAACTCTTCTGAACTGGCGTTTTTGTTTTGCGAAACCATCCCCCACGTTGAATCTCAAGATACATGGCAGGTAGCGAGTGCACAAGAAACAGGACCAACAAAGGCGCGTGCAACAGCTTGTGCCATGTCATCGCAGTGCGCGCGTCCAACCACGCACCTAACCCGTAGCGCCCACTGGTTGCATAGCCGGTTAGCAAGAATGCCGCCACGACCGGCAACAATGGCCAGCCACTCCAACGCACAAGTCTGATCAAGACTGAATTGATTCGGATCATCGCTTTCTCTTTGCTGACAACACAACCAGACCGCACACCAAGGCCAGTCCAGCAACTGCGCGGCACACCCCTCCGATCCCCAGCAGCGGAATCAATACCGCTCCACCAAACACTGCCCCTGACCACGCTCCAAGAAAATCGGCGCTGTACAGGCGCGAAGCCGATAGCACGCCCGACCCGGTATCGGCACGGCCGGCCAGCGGGAAGATCAGCCCCACCAATACCGCTAGAATCGCCGTCAACAACAGAATGCCGCCCAGCACCATAGACGCACCAAGGCGCGCTGCCCCCTCAGCCCCAAACCAGCTCAATGTCGCCGGCAGCAAAAGCGCATACGC
>JAXDCU010000471.1:0-9278 GCA_034677645.1 Verrucomicrobiia bacterium | reverse complement strand
TTTGGCCCGTGGCTTTGTTGCTCCTCGGTCGCGTATCGCTGCGGATATGCTCCCTCGTCGCGCCTCGCCGCAGGCCAAATTGGGCGCAACGAACGTCACCGTATTTGCGTTCATGACCACTTAGGTTTGGTGGGAGCCGCGCCCTGGCGAGGCTCGCAGTGTCTGTCGGCTTCGTTTTCTCTTGCAATGACCGCATCTTAGTTATTGTATACGGCCACGCTTACTTAGACTTAGACCTGCAAATCCAAGAACAACAAAACCTCGAGTATGAAAAATCGCTCGCAAAAACCGGTGGCATTGCTCGGTTGCGTTCTGTGCCTGGTCTTCGCGCGGGGTCTGATCGGGCAGGACCTCTATGTGGATTTCACGCAAACGACCGGACTGGTCGCTGCTGGGTATCAGGGCTACTTAGCCACCCATGAACAGCCGGGTACGTTTACCGAACAGTATTTCGCGGCGTTCGGCACTACCATAGCCGTCGCCCCGAGCTGGAGCGGCGAACTAGCCGCGGATTTCAATCCACAGATGATCGATCGCGGAGCCGCTCAAGGCGATTTCTTCCGCGATTGGATCGGCACCGACTGCCGCGGCACACTAGTGGCCAACGACCCGATGACGCTCACTATCTCAGGTCTCCCAGCCGGGACTTACAAATGGACCTCCTATCATCATGATCCGAACAACCAGACCGAACCGTTCGACCTCACGATCAACGACGCCTCTGGATCGAGACTAATCATCAACATCGATATCACCGCTGGCGCCGAATTGCCGCGCAGTACTGTTAACCAGGTTATTCAGTCAGACGGAGTCAATCCGATCACTCTTGTGTTTGACGCCCGCGCGGACAGCGATTTCTTTCTCTGCAATGGCTTTGAGATTCTCGATTTGGACACCGACGACGATGGGCTCCTCGATCAATGGGAAATCGACTATTTCGGTGATATTGCGGCCCAGGACGGCGAAGGCGACCCGGACATGGACCAAGCTAGCAACGCTAAAGAAAACATCGCTGGAAGCAACCCGAAAGACCCGGACTCTGATGACGACGGTTTGCTGGATGGATTCGAAATCGTCACTGGGACCAGCCCAACTAATACAGATACCGACGGAGATGGCCGCACCGATAATGAGGAAGTCAATGGCGCGGTGCCGTCAAATCCGTTGCTGGCTGACACGGACGGAGACCTCATTAGTGATCTGGACGAAGTTGCTAACGGCACCAGTCCACAAGATTCGAAGCAATTCCCTTTGGTCGCGCATCTGCAAGTGGACTTCGTCCTGAGCCCGAATGGCCCGCTGGAGTTGTTCTACCAGCCGTATACGGCCTTGCACGAGATCAACTCGCTGGACTCCGATCCTGTCAACGGTCAGGCGTTTGGCGTGGATCGGCTCAATCAATCCTACGCGGCATTTGGCACTACGGTGAAGCTGTCCATCTCCTATCCCGACCTAGACAGGGTGAGTTTCACTGAGGCTCAGCTTAACACGGTCAAGCAGTTGATCGACCGCGCCGGCTACGTTGTGAATTACGTCGGGGCCAAGACGAATTTGGTGCGCGGTTGGATTGGCACGGATGCTCGAGCCGCCAGCAATGGGAACGGGACGAACGTTCCCACGACCATGCGTCTGGCCATCGGGGGCCTTCCGGCGGGCACGTATTCTCTGAGGTCGTATCACCACGACTTACAGAACCAAGCTGGCTCATTCGGCATGAGGGTCACCGACGCTGACTCGGCGGGCGTCTTGCTAAGCACCAAGTTCCGCCAAACCACCAGCAGCGGTGGGAATCTTGTCAATCCAGGGGCTGGCATTGGACCCGAGACACTGCGTTCCACGGTCACCCAGGTCATTCGCGCCAACGGCACCGATCCAGTAATCGTCGACTTCGAGAAGACCGAAGGCGCCACCACGGATTTGAGCTTTTTCGCGCTTAACGGCATCGAGATTCAGACCGCCGTTGATTCCGACCTGGACGACATGATTGACGGCACCGAAACGGCTTTGTTTGGAAATCTCAGCAGGGATGGGACAGGGGACTTCGACGGTGACGGCATGTCAGACCTGCTGGAGATTCTGCTCAACGTGGACCCCAAGAAATCAGATACCGACGATGACGGTCTCAAGGACGGCGAAGAATTGGGTCTCTATGCGACTGACCCGCCAGCGCTCGACATCACCGCGTTCAGCTTGAACACGGCGAACGGAGTGGTCACGCTCGATTGGTATCCGGCAGTCGCCGCTGACTTCGAGGTCAGAACGAGCATTACGGGGGCCCCAGTCATCGTCCCCGCTGGCCTTACTCCTCCCGCGTCGTTCCCGATCCCGGCGGAATTCGCCGGCCTTCGTGAGGTTTACTTGCGCGTTGTTGGTCCTGCCGGTTCCGGCATTGGCACGAATCCTTTCATAAGCGATACGGACGCCGACGGCCTCAAAGACGGCGCCGAGACTAAGACGCACGGCACCAATCCACTCGATGCAGACAGCGACGACGATGGCGCGGTCGACGGCCAGGAAGTGGCCGATGGCAGCGATCCGAACGATCTGGCGAGTCTTCCGGACCAGGACGGCGACGGATACTCAAATGCCCGTGAGAGGGCCGCTGGCTCCGACCCCAACGATGCGGAGAGCTACCCGCTACCGTCTTCAGCGGCCTTGTATGTGGATTTCAACTCGAATCAGGACGAGGGAGGAAATTCGGGTGGCGAGGCGGACCCAGCTTATTCAGTGGCCAGTCACAATCAGAAAGGCTATCAGTCCTACCATGCCAATCACGAAGAACAGGCTGAGTTCGCCACGGCATCCTACTTTGTCTTCAGCACCTGGATTTGGTTGACTCCGTCTTGGCCTGACACTACTCGGAATACGGTCCAGCAATCAATTGACCGCACTGACCAGGATGCCGCGGGAGTCGTCGTTGCCGACTCGAACGATGCCAACTGGAAAGGCGACATGATCAACCTGCTCACCGATTGGCTGGGAGTCGACACCAGGACCAGTGAAGGTGGCAACGGCGACTATGACGGTGTCAATGGCACGCCAACCCGGCTGCTCTTGACGATCGAGGGCTTGCCGGCCGGGTATTACACGTGGCGCTCGTATCATCACGATACTGAAAACGCCCATAGCGGTTTCCTGGTGGATATCTCAACCGACAGCGGACTTGTGTTCGCTCCCGTGGCCGGTCCGGGGCCGATCGGTCAGTTCTACATGACTGATTCCACGCCGGGCGGAACACCAGCTTCAGCGGTTGTCTACAACGGATATCCCACACCAGGATCAAGCGATCCCGCCGACCTGCCGTCGACCGTAAACGCCTCGTTCACCGCAAACGGCATCGATGCGGTGGTGATTCAATTCACGCCACTGACTGACACTAATACGCATCGGCGGCTCTGGGGCATTAACGGTTTCGAGCTGGTCAAGGCCCCGCAATAGACGCTGAGGGTTACGAACAGCCGCATATTCGGCCCATGCGCCTTTGATGCCAGGGGGAGGCGTTCCGCCATGTCCCCGTTTGTCGGGCCAAATCATGGACCGAGTGGAATCGGTCCCTGCCCGGTTCGTAGAATCGACTTTTCTCTTGGAAACGACCCTTCTCAGCCATAGGTTGAACACATGCCACAGGAAAAAGGCGAAGAGAGGAAATGGGCAATGCTCCTCGGCGTTGGCTTGGACTCGGACGGGCACAAACGAATCACCACCGGACCGAACTTCGCGTTGATCGGAGGATCGAAGGAGACCCACATGGAAATGACGGAAAAAGCGGTGAAGATCAACGAACAATTGAGTGCTCGCAGCAAGACACTCGCCAATGTGACGCGCGAAGAGTTCGAAGACATCGCGCACAGCGTGGGCTTGCGGCGCCATCAAGCCCAATCCAATTGATTCGACGACGACTGCCACTGCCACTTTGGAAAGCCAATCGACTATAGACCTATTCTCTCCAGCGTTGAGTTGAAGAGTGCTGTGCGGCAAGCGCCTAACCCATGACATCGCTCCTGATACTATGAATCTCAATAACCAGCGCGTTTCGGCGGTCAATCGCCGCCAGTTTCTTGCCAAAAGTGGTCCAGCTGTGGCCGCCGTAACCATCATACCCAGACACGTTCTGGGAGGCGCCCGATTCGTCCCGCCCAGCGAAAGGGTCAACATCGCCATGGTCGGTTGCGGTGGACAGGGCCGCACGAACGCGCGCAGCCTGATCAACGAACCGGACGCGCGGATTGTCGCGGTGGTTGACCCAATTGAGCATCATAACTTGGACCGTTTCTACTATCGCGGCGAAGCCGGCTTGAAGCCGGTCAAAGCGGAGATTGAGAAACGCTATAAGGAGAATGAACCGGGCTACCGCTGCGCTGAGTACCAAGACTTCCGCGTGATGTTCGAGAAAGAAAAGTCAGTAGACGCCATCCTCTGCGCGACGCCCGACCACGTTCATGCGTGTGTGTGTATCCGCGCCATGCGTCTTGGCAAACACGTCTATTGCGAGAAACCACTTGCCCATTCAGTCGCTGAAGTCCGCAAGATGGCGCGAGTGGCGCGAGAGACGGGCGTGGCCACTCAGATGGGCAACCATGGCCACTCCGGAGAAGGCATCCGTGCGACCGTTGAGTGGCTTCGCGCGGGAGCCATAGGCCATGTGCGGGAGGTGCATGCGTGGTCAGGAGCGGGGCTCTGGGGCACGCATTTGCGCGGGCGCCCCCCTGAAACCTCCAGTCCCGCGGGAGTGAATTGGGACCTGTGGCTCGGTCCGCGCGAGCGGCGCCCATACAGCTCGGCCTACACGCCCGTCACGTGGCGGGATTTTTGGGCATTTGGAACGGCGCCGATTGGCGACATGGCGTGTCACAACCTGGACCCGGCGTTCTGGGCGCTTGATCTGGCCACACCCACCGCGATCGAAGCGACGGCCGCTGGAGGAGTCGACAAAGAAGAAGTGGTGCCGATCGGCTCGATCTACACCTACCACTACGGTCAGCGAGGAGATTTGCCTCCACTGAAAGTCCATTGGCACGACGGTGGCCTGCGCCCGCCTCGCCCCGATGAGCTGGAACCGGATGTAACGTTTGGCGGGGGCGGCAACGGCATCCTCTTCGTCGGCGACAAAGGCAAGCTCATGTGCCCCGGTTGGGCCGGGGACCCGACCCTTGTGCCTCTGACGTTAATGGACTCTTACGAGCGCCCTCCAAAAACCATACGACGCGTGAAAGGCCATCACAGAGACTGGCTCGATGCGTGCAAAGGAGGCGGAGCCGCAAGCGCTGATTTCCAATACGGGGCTCGGCTCACCGAGATGGTGTTGCTCGGCACGGTGGCTTTGCGAGTGGGCAAGAAGATCACATGGGACGCCGACGCCATGAAAGCCACTAACGCGCCCGAGGCCGACCGATTTCTGAGTGACACATATCGGAGTGGTTGGGAACCGGTGTGACTTGGTCGCCGCCGGGCTTTGGGGGATCATCAATTGTGACAGGATGGGCGCTTCTCTTTCCCGAAGAACATTTCTGAGCGCGGCGCTTGTAGGTAGCGGCGCGTGGTCAGTTCCATGGTTTGCGCCGAGCATCGTGCTTGGTCAGGCTGACAAACAGGCGCCCAGCAACCGAGTCAACCTCGGTTGCATCGGGATGGGATGGGCCGGAACAGTTAATCTCAAGTCTTTCCTGGCCCAATCCGATTGCCAGGTGCGCGCCGTCTCCGACGTTGATCAGGAGCACGCGGAAGCCGGGAAGGAGACAGTGAACCAACACTACGGCAATAAGGATTGTCGGGCGTATTACGACTTTCGCGAGTTGCTAGCCAGGCCCGACCTGGACGCCGTGTCCGTGGCGTTGCCGGACCACTGGCACGCTATCTCGGTTGTGCTCGCCGCCAGAGCAGGTCTTGACATCTTTGGCGAACAACCTCTGGCCCATTCCGTGCGCGAGGGAAGGGCCATCTGCCGGGCAGTGGCGCGGTATGCGCGCATTTGGCAGACCGGAAGTTGGCAGCCAGCCGAACGGGAATCCTGGTTCGCAGCTGAACTGGTTCGCAATGGTCGTATCGGAAAAGTGCACACTGTCGAAGTTGGCCTTCCCGAAGGTCACACAGACTATGCTGGCACAGCCGGCCAAGAAACTCCGAGCCGACCTCCGCCGGGGCTTGACTACGAGTTTTGGCTGGGGCCATCCCCGTGGGCGCCCTACTGCCCCGCTCGCGTTCACAAGAACTGGCGGTGGCACTTGGATTACGGCGGGGGCCAGCTCATGGATTGGCTGGGACACTACACTGGGATGGCCCACTGGAGCCTTGGACTTGATCAAACCGGCCCAGTTGAGGTTGAAGCAACTGGCGAATACCCGCGGCGCGGTCTTTGGAACGCCCCCACCAAGTACCGCATTGTCGCCCGCTACCAGCCGGACGTGACACTGATCATCGCCGGTGGCCATGGCGACATTCACGGCGGCACTTGTTGGAGAGGGAACAGCGGCTGGATTCGAGTTGACCGTGGCGGCCTGGACGCGCACCCCAAGGCATTGCTCGAGGAACGAATCGGCGAGAACGAAATCAGAATCCCATCTTCGCCTGGGCGCCACCGCGAATTCATCAACAGTGTTAAGTCGCGGCGACCTACATTCGCCGCGGCCGAGGTTGCGCAGCGCTCAGTCATTCCAGGTCACCTGGGACTGATCTCGATGCGGATCGGACGCAAAATCATGTGGGACCCGGCGATGGAGGAAACCGTCGGCGACGAACTCGCATCGCGCCTTCTTGTCACCACGCTTCGCGAACCCTGGACCCTCTGAGCGCACCGCCCATACTGAGCCAATGAAAGCGCGCCTGATACTTGGGTTGTTGGTGCCGGCGACGCTCGGATTCTGTTGCCTGCCTGCACGCTGCGCCGAAAACTCTCTCCTGTCCCTCAGCCAGTACGACTTTGGCATGGGCAATGAACTCCTCGCGGCAATCGAGGACAAGGTGCGAGCGGCTCTGACAAACCGAGTGGACGCGCTAGATGTCGAGGAACAACTGCTGGCTGTGATTCAGTCTGAGGCCCCGCTGGCCGCCAGGCAGTTCGCGTGCAGCCAACTTCGCCTGCTCGCATCGCCACACGCCATTTCCGCTCTGGCGCCGCTGCTTGCCGACCCAACGCTCTCACACTGCGCACGAATGGTCCTGGAAGGTATTCCCGGTCCCGCGGCCGCCACCGCGCTGCGGCAGGCTCTGCTGGAGACGCATGGCGACCAACTGATAGGCGTCATCAACCGCGTTGGCGAACGGCGCGAGCGCGACAGCGCCGCGGTGTTGGTCCCCCTCCTGAGCAGTCGCGATCCAGCCGTGGTGAGAGCGGCGATTATCGCTCTGGGCAAGCTGGGTGGGCTGGAGGCGACGAGAGCGCTGGAAGCTGTCGCGGCTCCACTCGCGCCATCGCTATTTCAGGCTGGCCGGGCACCGATCGCCATTGCCGAGGCGGTCAAGTTCAGGCTGGACATGGGAGTCATCATGGACTCTTTGCTTGAGTGCGCGGACGGCATTGCGCGTGATGGCCAAACGGCACGCGCCGCGGAACTCTGCGCCCGGATCGCCGAGGCAAGTTCTGTCCCACGGCCCTCTCGCGTGGCCGCTCAGCAGGCGCTGGTGAGACTCGATTCTGGCAGGGCCACGGCGATGATTCTGCGGCTCTTGCGCAGCAATGACGCCGCGACAGAAGCACTTGCGGCCGGGTTCCTGCGCGACTTGCCCACCAACGCCGTCGAGTCAGTGTTGCTTGTACTGGATGCTCTTCCGGTCACAGCCCGCGCCAGAGTAGTTCAAGCGCTGGCGGATCGCCGCGATGCATCGGCCATCCCGGCGACTCAAGAACCAGACCGCCACACGGACGAAGCCTCGAAAACAACTGTTGCCCGCGACCTGGCAATGTTCGACGGAGACGCACAATCAGTTCGGCTGTTAGCCGAGCGATTTCTGAAAGCCACTTCCACGCAAGAGCGCACGGACGCCGCCAATGCGTTGGTTGCCGTGGCACATGAGCGGGGCAATAGTGAATCTTGCGCCCGTGCGCTCGTTGAAGCCCCGGCTCCCGACAAACTCGAGACTCGGTTGGCGCTTTGCGATTTGTTGGGCAGACTAGGAGGCGCCGCCGCCCTGACGACTGTCAGTCAGGCGGCGCGAAATGGCGAGCCAGCGGAAAGAGACCACGCCATAGCTACATTGACCGCATGGCCCGACTCAAGCGCCATGGACGAGTTAATGACCATCAGCAAAGGCGCTGACAACCTGCGTCATCACTCGCTGGCGCTGCGGGGATTCATCGGGCTTATCGAGCGTCCCAGCGCGCGCGGTGTGGATCAGACACTCGAACTCTACAGACAGGCTCTCGCGGTGGCGTTGGCGCCGGACGACAAGAAACTGGCGGTCGCTGGCTTGGCGAGGCTAGGTCACACGGACGCTGCCGGCGTTATCGAGCCTTTCCTGAGCGACGCGCAACTGCAAGAAGACGCCGGCCTGGCCCTGGTACAGATCGCCCGCGCACTGCATCCTCGGTCCCCTCAGGAAGCGCGCGCCATACTTGCCAGGGTGCTGAGCGCGATCACAAATGGGACAGTCCTGGCGGAGGCTCGCCGACTCTCCGACGAGCTCGACCGAATCCGAGGCGAGTGACTCCCGCAATGAGCCAGAACACACATCCGATCACGACTCCTCTCAGTACACTTCCACTCGCAGACCTGTGCCGGCCCGCACCGTCTGGGCAATTCGCGAGAGACTCCTCAAAGGCAGATGACCGCACTCTGGATGCATCGGAGGGCGCGTGGCGGAGTAGACCTGGACAAGCGTAATGCGAGCGCCCGCCTCCTTGAGCTCGCGCAGACGCATTACGAACTGATCGATTTCCTCCGGCGGCGGCTCCTCGCCATGGAGCGCGGGAAAGAGGCTCTGGATTACAATTGGCCGTTGTTTGCCAACCGTGAGGATGTTTTCGAAGACCTGTTCGAGAGGAACCTTGGGCCGGTTAATTCGCTCGAGATAAGACTGGGTGCCTCCGTCCAGCTTGAGCCAGAGTTCGTCCCGCGGCGTGAGGGAATGCAGGCTGAGTTGAACGGGCGGTTGATCCAGCGCCGTGGCGTTGGTCGCCAGCACAACTTTGAAGAATGGAAACCGGCATACCGCCCTGAGGTGAACGACCGCATCGACCGTTTCACGAAACTGGGGCGAGATCGTCGGTTCGCCGTCGCCGCTGAGCGCCCCGGGGCGCCGGTTGAGCAAATCAGTCGGCAGCGACGTGTAGCCATCGAGGCCCG
>JAXDCU010000470.1:0-9519 GCA_034677645.1 Verrucomicrobiia bacterium | reverse complement strand
CCTGCTAGCCGAGCGGTTCGACATCCAGATCAACAAAACCTCGCGCAACAGCGTGCTGGTGCAGACCAACATCAACAACACCCACAGCGACGCCGCGCTGCTGATCAAGGCGCTGGTGGACCTGTCGCGAGAGATCGAACAAAAGCTGGCCCAGGGCAACAAGGCCGCCTTCGATGCAAGAGTCAAGTCGCTGATGACCGACGTGCCCGACCTGCCGAACTTCAGCCGGTTCCATGACGCCTTCCGCGACAATCCGAAGGCAGCCAGCAACGAGGGGCACATGCGGCCAGCCTTTTTCATGGCCTACGACGACGCCAATTGCGAGTTCCTCAAGCTGGCCAGCAAGGACGTCGATGAGCGGCTCAAGAAAGGGCCGGAGATGGTGTCGGCCAACTTCGTCATTCCGTATCCGCCCGGTTTCCCGATCATGGTGCCGGGCCAGGTGATCACCGAGGACACGATTACCTTCATGCGCAAGCTCGATGTGAAGGAGATTCATGGGTACCACGCGGCCCAGGGCTTGAAGCTGATCAAGCCCGACAAGCTGCGCGGCTCGGACAAGAAGAAGGCCGCCAAATAATCCGCCCGGTCCTCACCCCAATCAAGAAAGGAAACCTCTCATGCAGTCATTCTTTGAGTTCCTGAAGGCGAATCCGTACATCCTATTGTTTTTCACGATCGGACTGGCGGTGTATGTGGGCAAGCTCAATGTCAAGGGTTACGGCCTGGGCATGGTCGCCGCCGCGGTGGTGGTCGGATGCGGCTTGGCCACCTGGGCGTCCGTCTATGGAGTGAAACTCGAGCTCAACACCTTCGCCAAGTCGCTCTTCTACTACCTGTTCATGTACGGAGTCGGCTTGCGCGTCGGTCCCTCCTTCTTCAACAGCCTCAAGAAGGACGGGTTGAAGTTCACCATCCTGGCCGTGGTTTGCGCCATTGCCGGTCTGCTGCTAGTCGTGCTAGGCGCGAAGATGTTCGGCCTGCCCGCCGGCGCCGCCGGCGGCATCCTCGCCGGCTCCCAGACCATGTCGGCCGCCATCGGCACCGCGGAAATGGCCGTGTCGCAAGGAGCGTTCAAGGTGCCGGAGGGCAGCTCAGCAGAGGCGATCTCGGCCATGATCGCGCTCAGCTACGGCGTCACCTACATCTGGGGCACGGTCGGAATTATTCTCATCTGCAAGTATCTCCCGCGCTGGTGGGGTTTGGACGCGAAGAAAGCCGCCAAGGAGTACGAGTCGGCGAACGGCGTCGCCAATGTAGATGACTCCGGCCTCACCGGCTACCGCCCGGCCGGTCTCCGTGCCTACAAGCTCGAGAATAAATCTACGGTCGGGCAGACCATCACCCAGTTCCGTCAGAAACATCCGCAGTACCGCATCGTCAATGTGCTGCGCAACGGCGAACCGGCCGGCGTCACTCCGGACTTGACCTTGCAGGCGGGCGACGTCATCGCGCTGGGTGGACGGATCGAGGATCTGACCTCGAACATGGGCCTGATTGGTCCCGAGGTGGCGGACGTCAACGCGTTGAACATTCCGATCGACCAGGCCGAAATACTGGTCACCAACAAGGCGCTCGAGGGCAAAGCGCTCAAGGAATTCCGGAACGAGGATTTCGCCGGCCAGTTGCAGTTGCTGAAGATCGAACGCGGCGGCGCCCCCATTCCTCTCGGCGCGGACACCCAGCTACAGCGCTTTGATGTGCTGTTTGTGGCCGGGCTCAAGAGCGCCGTCAACAAGCTGGCGGGACTGGCGGGCAAGATCGCGCGTCCCAGTACAGCCACGGACCTGCTGACCCTGTCGTTGGGCATGCTCATCGGCCTGCTCATCGGGTTGATCAACGTGCCGGTCGGGAGTTTCAAAGTGGGTTTGGGCAGCGCGGGCGGTTTGCTGCTCTCGGGCATTTTCGTGTCGTCCATCGTGTCGCGGTTGCGGTTTTTCGGCAGCACGCCCAACGCGGCCCGCAACATCCTGGAAGACCTGGGCCTGGTGACGTTCATTGCCATCGTCGGCATCAACTCGGGCTCGACGCTGCTGGCGCAACTCACGGGCAAGATCGCGCTGTACATCTTCCTGGCAGGGTTCATTGCCAGCACGATCCCGCCCATCCTCACCTGGGCGATCGGCTATCACTTCATGAAAATCAACCCGGCCGTGCTCATGGGCGGTGTCGCCGGGGCGCGCTCGCATTCGGGACCGTGCCGCGAGGCCGCCAAGGAAATCGACAGCAGTGTGCCGTGGGTGGGATTCCCCGTCGGCTACGCCGTGTCCGGCGTGCTGCTGACGGTATTCGGTTATTTCGCCATGTTGCTCTCCAAGTAGTCCGAACCGTATGGGTTGGCTGGCACATCTCTTTAGCAAACAACCCGAGTTGGCGGTCTACCTCGCGTTGGGGATCGGCTACTGGGTCGGGAGCCTGAAGATTCGCGGCTTCAGCCTCGGAGGGGCGACGGGGTCGCTGCTGGCCGGCATCCTGATCGGCGCGTTCGTCAAGGTGCCGGTGGCCGGCATGGCGAAGTCCGTCCTGTTCCTCCTGTTCATGTTCGGCATTGGCTACTCGGTCGGACCAAAATTCTTCAAGGCCATGAAAGGCCAGGGGTGGCGATTCGGCGTGCTCGGGGCGTTCATCCCCGTCGTCGGATTGCTCACCGCTTGGCTCGTCGCAAGTGTTCTGAAGCTCGACCTCGGCTTCTCCAGCGGCCTTGTGTCGGGTGCCTTGACGGAATCACCGGCGATTGGCACCGCGAGCGAAACGATCCACGGGCTGACCTCCATCCCCGAAGAGGCCAAGGCCAAACTCATCAGTCACATCGCCGTGGCGGACGCGCTCTGCTACGTGTTTGGCGCGTTCGGTGTGATCTGGGCCTGCGGTACGCTCGGCCCAAGACTCCTGCGGCTTCACCTTCGCAGCGAAGCCGAGAAGCTGGAGAAAGAATACGGTGTCGTCCGCACCAAAGCCGGCGTCGTTTCGGCCTGGCAACCGTTCGAGGTCCGCGCGTACGAGGTCAAACCGGACGGGAAAGCGGCAGGCAAGTCCGTGAGCGACGCCGAGAAACTCGTTCCCGGCGCGCGCCTTTTCATCCAACGCATCCGGCGGGGAAAGGAACTGCTCGACCCGAAACCGGACACGGTCCTGCAAGTTGGCGACCTGGTCGCGGTCAGCGGCCGCCGCGAAGTGCTCGTCGAGGTCCTGGGCGAAAATGGCACGGAGGTCGAAGACCGCGAGTTGCTCGAGATCCCCGTGGCGTCCTACGACCTCTTCGTCAGCAACAAGGAACTCGCTGGCCACACTCTGGGCGAAATCTCGCGCGACGACGACGTTCATAGCGTTTTCCTGCGCAAGATTCACCGAGGAACGCAAGAAATTCCCATCGGAACCGAAGCCGTGGTCGAGCGCGGTGATGTCCTGAGCGTGGTGGGCACCGAGTCCGCGGTGGAGCGCGTCGCCAAGCGGGTCGGCCCCGTCGTGCGACCACTGGACACGACGGACTTCGTCGCAGTGGGTCTGGCCATTTTCATCGGTGCGGCCATTGGTGCTTCGCTCTACGTCACTATCGGAGAGACGAAGATTTTTCTGGGCACGAGCGTGGGCACACTGCTGGCCGGCGTGCTGACCGGCTATATCCGGTCCGTGCGCCCGTTGTTTGGTCGCGTGCCGGACGGCGCGGTGGCGTTCATGCAGTCCATCGGGCTTTCCGGTTTTGTCGCGATGGTCGGTCTGGGCGCCGGACCTGACTTCATCCCCGCAGTCAGGGAAGCCGGCATCCCGCTCCTGATTGGCGGCGTGTTTGTGACCCTGGTGCCGCAGATCGCGGGACTGTACTTTGGCCGCTACGTACTTAAAGCCAACCCCCTGCTGGTCCTGGGCGCCATGTCCGGCGCTCAGACCTTCACGCCTGGGCTGGCGGCGGTACAGGAGAAATCGGGCAGCTCCATCGCGGTGCTGGGCTACACCGGCGCCGTGCCGGTGGGGCATGTACTGTTAACCACCTGGGGATCGGTCATCGTCCTGCTCATGTCACGATGACCATGGAGGCGGAGGAACAAACGAGCGCGATTCTTTTGGAAATCAACTGACACTTGGCAAGCTGCAGCAATCAAGACAACAACTCAAACGCGACTATCCATGAAACCAAACTCGTTACTAAGAACTCTCCTATTGGCTGGAGCCGTCTTGGCCGCGGGTCTGCCTGCGCCTGCCCGGGCGCAGGACGCCGCTGAATTGGAGAAGCTCAAGACCACCGTCAAGGCGATGGAACAGACCATCCAGGAGATGAGTCGGAAGATTGCGGATTTGGAGAAACAGCCGAAGACTGCTCCGCCTCCCGCCCAGCCCGTGCCGCCGGAACCGCTCATCCCAGGCGTACCACCCCCCACCCACCCGGGCGCCGACCTCAAACTCAAAGCCCAGCCTCCCGATGACCTCGCGGATGGCGTCACGCAGATTCCCTACCAGGACACGGTGAAGGAAGAAGATGTGGGCGCCCCGCGTCCTGGCAACGCGCCGCTCGATCCGACCTACCAGGGCTTCATGCAACTATTCGGCACCAAGACGTGGATCAAGCTCGGCGGCTACGCCAAGCTCGACGCCATCGCCGATTCCACCAAGGTCGGAAACCCGAACATGTTCATTACCGGCAAGATTCCCGTCGAAGGAGAAACCGATTTTGGCAAAGGCGAGCATTTCGCCATGCACGCCAAGCAGACGCGCATCAATCTGGAATTGCGCTCCCCCACCCCACTGGGCTCATTGAAGATTTTCTACGAGAACGACTTCTTCGGGAACAACACCGAGCCATCGATGGATTACCGGCTGCGGCATTTCTACGGTCAAGTTGCGAACATCACCGTGGGTCAGACCTGGAGCACGTTCTATGATCCGGATGTGAATCCAGACACCCTGGACTTCGAGGGGCCGGGCGTGTTGCCCGTGCTCCGCCAACCGGAGGTGCGCTACACCCTACCGATCAAGAAGAACGAGATGTTCACGGCGTTCGCCGTCGAGCAGCCAAAGAGCGACTTGGGTAATCTCCCTACTGGCGCCGACGGACACAACACAATGCCTGATTTCGTCGCCAACTGGCGTTGGGAAGGTAAACCCGGCCACGTGCAAGTGGGCGGAGTCTTGCGCGGTCTTTCGTACGACAACAGCACCGGCCCTACCGACACGGCGCTGGGGTGGGGATTGAACCTCTCGGGCGGCCTCAAGACGTTTGGCGCGGACAGCTTGATGGCCAGTTTCCTTTACGGTGAGGGCATTGGCCGCTACATCCAGGATTTACCCAGCGGCAGTGCCGGGGTCGTGGACGCCTATGGCGACCTGCACCTGCTTCCCGCTTGGGGCGCGATGGTGGGCTACCGCCACCAATGGAGTGAGCAGTGGCGCTCCACGGTCAGCTACAGCTACGTCAAGCTGGACAGCCGGCCCGAACAAGGGGATTTCGCGTACGACCAGACCCACTTCGCGCAGGGCAACCTCATCTGGGCGCCCACCAAGAGCTTCTACGTGGGTCTGGAGTATCTCTATGGCCACAAGGAGGCGCGGAATGGCCACAGCGGGGACGATCACCGCGTGCAGCTCAGCCTGCAGTACAAGCTCGTCCGATGAACTTCACGACCGCTCAACCCACTCCCTGTCACTGGACAACCGCCACCACTCGGAAAGGTTGAACCCACTCTATGCTCAAGGGCCATTTTACCCTGCCGATCGAGATCGAGCTGGCGGCCACGCTGTTCTTCAGCCTGACCGGCGCGCTGGCGGCGTTAAGGCGTGGCTACGATGTGATCGGCCTGTTTGCATTGGCTTTTGTCACAGGCGTGGGCGGGGGCCTGCTGCGGGATGGCCTGTTCATCCAGCAGGGGCCGCCCGCGGTTACGGCGGATTCACGATACATTCTGGTGGTCCTGCTGTCGGGGTGCGTGGCCTTCCTGTTCAGGGGCAAGGTCATCGGGATGAGCCGGATGATCGCCTGGCTCGACACGCTGGGGGTGCGCACTCACTTCTTCCGCGATCAGGCCGCCCGCTTCAACAAGGGGATTGCCTGGCTCGACGCACTGGGTCTGGGTGCTTACGCGGTAGTGGGCGTACAGAAATCCTTGTATGCGGGGTTGAGCGTGGCGGCAGCCATCCTGGTCGGGGTAATCAATGCGGCGGGGGGTGGCCTGTTGCGCGACGTGCTAGTCCGGGACGAACCCCTGCTCTTCAAGCCGGGGCAGTTCTACGTGCTGGCGGCGTTTGCCGGTTGTCTCCTCTTCCCGCTACTGGCCCTCTCCTTCAAGATGGAAGCGACCTCCGCCGCGTTGATCGCCATCCTGGTCACGTTCGTATTCCGTCTGCTGGCCATCCAGTTCAACTGGGTGTCGCCTGCCGTGTGGAACGAACCCATCGCCAAAACCCCACAGGAACCGAGCTGATGGTGACCGTTTCCAGCATCACACCAACACCTCAACCTGCCTCACCGTGAAAATCACCCAACAAAGCGAAACTCAGCGAGCCCGGGGAGAGGCTCAGGCCATTGCGGCGAGGGTGCGCTCTGCTGCATACCACCGTAACACCGAACGGGAAGAGGAAATCCGCAAGCTACTCGAAAGCCAATGAAACTGGATCGCACTTGCATCGGCAACCCAGACACTCCTATGACCCGACCGCAAATCAACCGTAGTGCCCCACCGTGGGAGCTCAGGAAAGGGGTTCCCCGCACCCGCTGGGCGTCAGGCGCACTCTTGGCCTTGTGGATCGGAATGCCCACGCACGCCCATGCCTCCATGTTCAAGGGGGAGGCGCTTGACAAGCTCGCCGATGTGATCGCCTGGGTCGTGCTGATGATCGCGCCCCTGATCGGCCTTACCGTCTTCTGGCTCGTTCACATCCTCCCGGAGAAGATCGCCGAAAAGAAAGGGCATCCGCAGGCCAAGGCCATTCAGTGCCTCTGCCTGTTATCGCTGGTGTTCGGCGGCCTGCTTTGGCCCTTGGCCTGGCTGTGGGCCTATAGCAAACCGGTCCTGTACAAACTGGCCTATGGCACGGACAAAGTGGCCCACGGACATGGCGACGCCGCCCATGCACTGCCGGAGAAAGACGAGGAGGAGGAACTCAAGCAGTTGCGCCAGCGGGTTGCCGAACTCGAAACCAAGCTGGCCGGCAAAACCACCACGGAAGGAGGAAAGGCCTGATCTATGGAAGCCATCTTGCTCGGCATTTACGCGTTCTTCGCCTGGCTGGTGTTCGGGAAACTCAAATGGCTGCCGTGGAACATCGTCACGCAGGTCATCACCGTCACCATTCCGATCGTCGGACTCACAATCCTGATCCTCCTGTTGAACATCGTGGCGCCGTCCTCGCATGACATCCGCGTGGTCAACTACGTCGTGCCGATCAACCCGCCGGTGCGCGGCTTGGTGACCGAGGTGCCTATTGAGCCGAATCGGCCGATCAAGAAGGGCGACATGTTGTTCAGGATTGACCCGACGCCTTACGAGATCGCGGTTAAGAATTACGAAGCCCAGATCGCCCAACTCAAGGCCCAGCTTGTGACGGCCGAGGCGAACACGCGCAACATGCAGGAATCCCTGAAGAGCGCGACCGGCCAGCGCGAGGCCTTGGAGTCGAAGCTGAAGCTTGCCCGTATGCGCATGCAGCAGTTCAAGGAACTCGCAGAATCCGGCGCGGGCAACAAGTTCGACTACGAGCAGGCGCAGGCGGACGTGCAAAACCTCGAGGGGCAGCTTGCCTCTATGGTCGCCGCCGAAGCGCAGGCTCGCGAGAAGCTGGCAGCCAAAACCCCCGATGGCGAGCAGGACGAAATTGCCAACGTGAAGGCGCAGATCAAGCGCGCTGAGGCACAGCTCGCTGACGCGAAATGGGAACTCAGCCAGACGACGTATTATGCGCCGGCCAACGGCACGGTTGTCGCACTGAACCTTCGTCCGGGGGCGATGGCCGTCCCGTTGCCGATGACGCCGGCGATGAACTTCGTCGAAGACGAGCAATGGATTCTGGCCATTTACCACCAGAACGAAGTCCGCAAGATCCAGCCGGGTCAGGAAGCGGAAGTTGCCTTCAAGATGTATCCGGGCCGGATCGTGAAGTGCAAGGTGGACTCAATCATGTGGGCCACGGCGCAAGGCCAGTTGCCCATCGGCACCATGAATGTCGCCGGTGGCGTGGCTCCTATTCCGGCGAACTACCTGGCGGTTCGGCTGCTGCCGGACGGCAAGGACAAGGACATCTTCCTGGCCGCCGGGGCACATGGAGCGGGGGCGGTCTTCACGGACAGCGGTCAGATGATCCACATACTCCGCAAAGTCTTGGTCCGTGTGAGCGCCAAGCTGGATTGGCTGATCCTCAAGCTGCATTGACATGCAAAACCAACGTCGGCCCAGGCGATTCCAAGACCTATCGCAGACGTTCAGTCTGCTGTGCCGCCCGTTTCAAACCACCGATGCTTCAGAGGCGACCGGGGGCAGGATGCCGTGCCACGCTTCGCCGATTGAACATCGGCGATACAGCAGGTTAGAAACCTGTGCGGCCTGCACTGCAATGGCTCTCGCGCTTCTCGCCATGCTCATGGTCGGGTGCGCCACCAAGTCGCCGCCCACACGGTCGGAGATTCACCGGCAGTCCGGCACGCTGGCCAACCTGGTCCTGACGAACCCGTGGAAAGCCGCATCCCTCTCGACCAACACCATCCAGGACAACTGGCTCGCCAACTTCGGCGACGCCCAGCTCGACGCACTGGTCGTCGAGGCGATGACCAACAACCCCGACTTGCGTGTGGCCGCCACGCGAGTGGAGCAGGCGGCCGAGTACGTCCAACTCGCCAAGGCGGCACTCCGCCCCGCCGTGCACCTTTTCGGCACTGGCGGCTTGAACATGGGCGGCGGCGATGTCAGTTCGGCGTTGCAGGGCGTGTCGCTCGGCGCGTCGTGGGAACCGGACCTTTGGGCGCGCATGCGCTACGGTCGAAACGCCGCGCGTGAAACCTATGTCTCGGTCCAGGCGGACTACGAATTTGCCCGCCAATCGCTCGCCGCCAGCACCGCCAGGAGTTGGTTCACGGCCACCGAAACCTGGCAGCAGCAGCAGATCGCCGATGACATGGTGAAGACCGCGCAGGAACTTGTGGCCCTGGCCGAACGACGCCAGAGAGTCGGTCCGGGCAGCCAACAAGACGTGGCGCTGGCCCGGGCGAGCCTCGGCAACTACCAGGACAGCGCCCGTCAGGTGCGGCTGGCGCATCACCAAACGCTGCGTGCCTTGGAACTGCTGCTGGGCCGTTATCCAGGGGCGGAACTCACGGCGCGCAACGAACTCGCCAAGCTCCCGGGCGATATCCCGGCCGGCTTCCCGCTCGAAATGCTTGAACGTCGTCCCGACATGGTCGCCGCCGAGCGGCGCGTGGCCGCTGCGTTCAACCGCGTCGGCGAAGCCAAGGCCGCCCAATTGCCGCGGCTCATCCTCAACGCCAACGTGGCTGCCATTAACAGTGACATTCTCCAGTTGAAGTCCGACTTCGAGAAT
>JAXDCU010000469.1:0-24751 GCA_034677645.1 Verrucomicrobiia bacterium | reverse complement strand
GAGCATGACAGGCTGGTCTCGGATGTAGTCACGCGCGACCGTCCGACGTGCTCCCCACCCACGGGCGATGTCGTGTCCCATCGTTGATGAGCGGAGCTGTCGCGTGTGACAGTATTGGCAACCGTGAGCGCGATATACGTCGGCGCCCTGAACAACTTCGGCAGCTCGAACGGCCGGGTACGAAATGCCAGTCTCATCGATGGTTACAGGCTCTTGATCGCCAAACTGCAAGTGCGGACCAATGACGAGAGCGAACAAAGTCAAAGCCAGCGTGAGCGCTAAACCAATTAGAACTAGCGGACCGTTGTTCATATGCTGACCTCGGTGCCTGTTCTTGTGGTTCTGAACCAAACCGCCACCGCGGGCCACAAAACCTGTCGGCAATGGACGGCGGCCATCCAAACGAGGTTAGCGAAAAGCAAAAGACTTGCCCCGACCGCCACAAGCCACCCAATGGTCCCAGCAGCAGCGAAGGGCAGCCAGCGTTCTATCACACTGGAAATCGGGAGTCTGGTATCGCTCAATGCCACGCCCTGTACCACACCGCCAATACCGAATCCCACTGTCAGCATCGCCGCAGAAATCGAAGCGGCTATGCAGTGACCGCGGGACAGGCGTGACGACGGCCAGGGTGTTCCAAGCAGCCGGGGCACAATCTCGTAGATTGCGCCCAACAGAGCGAGGGTAAGAAAACCGACAAGCATGCTCAGATCGAGCGCAGGCTGGAGAAAAGTGAACTGTGTGATCCGACGCAAAGACGCGAGTGAATTCAGCGACGTCGACGACATCGCCAGGACGTAGAATCCGAGGGCTGCCAAGGCGAACCTGAACGGCAAACTGGCGCGCGTCGAACGGTTGCCACACTTGAAGTACGGTGCGAGGTTGATGAGGACTGCAATAACTGGGAAGAGCGTGAGTTGGGACGCGACCGTGCTTATGCTGAGCATCCAGGCCGGGAATGGTCCGCCGTGGCACCTTGCGAGGGCGCCCAGTGTGCCGAACAATGCAAGTGTCCAGAAGCCGAAGACAGCGACGCTTCGATTCCTTATCGCCGTGTCAGTCAGCTTGGGTAGGAAGTAGAAAAGCGATCCAAGGCCGACAAAACTCACCCAGACAACCAGCAGGCCGTGAGCAAACCACGCCTGGGCGGCGGTCTGCAGCACGCCGCGCAATGGTAGGACAACCGTCCCAATCGCCGCGCTGCCCCATATCCATGGGAGCAGAAAAACCGATCCGATAAGATACCATTGCGCGACTTTAAGTTGATGCCTTTGCCCACGAACAAAAGTTAACGCCACAACCGAAGCCATGCTCACGTAGGCCGTGAAAAGAAGCGGTAATGCGCGGCCCGGCAGTTCTAGAGTCTCGACGCCACTGCTCTCACCGGCAAGCATGGCGATAAGTCCAATGAAAACACCGATGTTCCAGCATAAAACGCCAACGACAAGAATGCGCCTCCCAATGACCGCCGCGGAGCCAAGCCTCGCGCAAATCCACAGCGTGGCCGCCATGCCCGCTTGAACGGCAAAGCCGAACACAAGACCGTTCCATGCCGCTGGCTGAATGCGGCCAAATGTCAGCGGCGCACAACACCCGAGAAAGCCAGGCGCAATCAGTTTGACCGACGCGATGAGAGCCAACAAAGAGGAGAGTACGAGCCAAATAGACGCAAAGCCGAAGAGGACTATCACTGGCATTCGACACGATGCCTCAATAGCTGCCATGTTGGCGCCAGTCGCTTCATGCGCCGCGGGCGCAGGCTTGGCTTCTTGCGCACTGGGCGGTTCTTTCGCATGGACCGCACCCGTTGCCGGCAGGGCAAGGCTCTGGCTATCCGGCTTTGTGCGCTTGGTGCTCACTCGTATGGATTGGGTTGCGGTGCGAGTTTTGCCGTCGATTTGGCGAGGCGCGCCAGCAGATTCGAGCGCCCCACTGCGGGGTCCTGCCAGAAACCTGGGCTTAGTGCGAGCGCGCGTGCTAGTGGCAAGCGCACAATCTGTCTGCGCATGTCAACCCAGCCATAGGTGCTCAACGCAGCCCGACTCTCGACCTGAAGTTGGAGGAGGTACTGTCGCCGCTCTTTTTCGCGGGCTTTGTCCACGTCGGAAGGGCTCGTGAGTTGAAACACAGCCCATGCCAGGCACGAGATCAAGAGTAGCGCGCTAACGATGCCGAGGCGGTTGATCATCAGACCCCCATGTGTGAGGAGGCAGGTTTGGCATGGTTTCACGTGGCGCCTCCATTGGTGCCGTGTCTCGGATCGCCTGTCACGCGTGGCGTGTTTTCGCCACAGCCATTATCCGCGGAACTGCCGTGACATTCGATCTCCAGAGCTTCACTCAGACGCGGATCGCGAATGGGGTAAGGCGGGTGTAGACGCAAGTCGCGAAGGAATGCCTGAGCCAGTACGCCAATCATCAGCGCATGACAGGCCATGTGCAGCCAAACCCAGCGTAGAGGAAAGCCTTCAGGGCTTAGCGTCGGCAGTATGTTGAAGGCTATGTCGACATAGTGCATCAGCCATATCCAGACGCATAGCGGCGCCATGATCTTGAAGCTCAGCTTGATGTCAGCTCGCAACAGGATCAGGAACGGAACCAGGAAATGACCGAACACGATCAGAAGACCGATGTGCCGCCACGATCCCCTTTCGCGAACGACGTACCATGAGGTTTCGTACGGCAAGTTAGCGTTCCATATGACAAAGTACTGTGAGAAGTGAATGTAAGCGTAGAAGACCGTGAAGGCCAACATCAGCACACCCAGGGAGTGGAACTGGCGCCTGCCGAGAGCCGCTCCGATAATGCCGGCGCGCTTGAGAAGCATCGCCATGAACCAGAGGACCGCCAGCGTAAACCAGACACTGCCGGCGAAAAAGTAGACTCCGTAAATGGTCGAGAACCACTCGTGGTCGATACTCTTAATCCACATTACCGCCGCAAGGGTCACCGTGATTGCGAACAGAAAAGCGCCACCGGCCGAATAGCGTCGGAGTCGATGAGTGCATTCGGCCGCGCCCGTTGCGTCTTGTGTCAATGACCACCGACGCAGTCCGCGCGAGAGCCACCACCAGACGCCGAACAAACCGGCCGCGACCGCGCACCAAATCGGCCGAGTGAGCAGCGGCTGCGTCGAATGGTCAGCATAACCAACTTGGCCGCCGCCAGACCCAATCCATGGATAGATTGACGGTGCAAGAAGGGTTAGAGGGAGGAAAAGGATCGCCATCCATGGAAAAAGCAAACAGGCTATGTGTTCGCAAACTCGGCGGATTGGCACTGACCAGGCCGCGTCGAACAAGTGATGCACTATCACCAGGAATAACGCACCAAGACAGAGGCTCAGGAGAATAACGAAAGCCAGCAGCCACGAGAACGCAAACTGCCGCGCGTCAAACGTCAGTCCAAGAAGCGAGCCAACCGCTCCGACGCCGATCAGGCACAAAGGCACTCGCCCCCACCTCCCAATCTTGAGCGGTGACACGCAAATTGTCCCTCGGTCTGACATCACGGTCTTGCTACAAGTTGATTTGTGAGTGTTGGCAATTGGTCAGCGGGAACATCTTCCAGCAGCCCAAGCTTGCTCAACTGAAGCGCGCGGACGAATGCCACGACCGCCCAACGGTCCCGCTGTGTCAGCGATGCGCCGTAGCCCTGCATGAGATTCCGTCCGTGGCCGATCGTCTTGAAAAGCTCGCCGTCTGGCATGCGCACAATGCGTGGATCGTGCAGATTCGCTATCGCAACCAGCCCCAGCTTTGTGGCGATACCCTTGCCATCGGCTTCTGGTCCATGACAAGGGAGGCAGGTAATCAAGTATCGATCGTGGCCGCGGGCGAGCAAGTCCGATGAGACAGGCAGTGGATTAAGTTCGACGGAGTTTGTTGTGTTGGGTTCGCTGCCAGTCTGGATGGGGTCGTCGGCCCACACGGTCCCGCGGGCGACAGTGCCTTGGACCGATTGTCGCGAATGGAGTCCGTCCGCGAAGGCGGTGCTTGCGCTTTGGGGGCGGACTCTCGGTTGGCGGACCATGTCAGGAAACAACTCGATTGGCGATCGGCGCGAGGGCGTGCCGCGCAAACCGGCCACACTCAGTGCGATTAGCGTGAGCAGCGCGAGACATGTGATCAAGGCGCGCATCGTCACTCGTCAATAAGTTCGAGACGGACGCAACCGAGCGATTGGAGTAACCGAAGGGTGTCCGGTTCGCGGTATTGCGCGTCCTCTGTTTCAATCACAACGAAAAAGCGATCGTGAGCAGCGAGGGCAAAATGGGGATGTTTGAGGAGCGGGTGATTCAGACGCGGGAGCCGGTTCAGAAGGAGCATGCCCGACAGAGCGCCGAACGCCCCAAACAGGATGGCCAGCTCGTATGCTGTCGGAAAGGCGGAAAACGAGCTGAAGAGTGGCTTGCCGCCTACTGGGAGCGGATAGTCGAGACTATTCATGTAGCAGATCATCAGCATCCCGCCTGCGTAACCGACCAGCCCGCCGGCAAGAGCGAACCAACCCACCCGGGAGCTTCTCAAGCCCATGGCTTTGCCCATGCCGCGAACTGGATATGGCGTAAACACGTCCCATTTGCGGTATCCCGCGTCACGTATCGTTTCCGCCGCGCGCAATGTCGCCGCTGGTGTGGTGAATTCGGCCATGAGACCGTGTGTTTTCGAGCCAGAGGGCAGGGGAGTCATGGTGGCCTCAACCTCTCTGCATTCGGCGCCATGACGTGTGTCCGTGCGCTCGCCCATGTGAAATACAAGCACTCATTTGGCTCAACAACGATTACTGTCGCCAGACGCGTGAGCATGTGAGTCCGCTGCTGGGACGATGCTCTTGACCTCAGCGACGGCTACTACGGGCAGACAACGCAAAAACAGGAGAAAGAAAGTGAAGAACAACCCGAACGTGCCCGCGTATGTGCACACATCCACCCACGTCGGCGCGTAGTAACCCCAGTTTGCGGGAAGGAAATCGCGGTTGAGTGACGATACAACGATTACAAACCGCTCGAACCACATTCCAATGTTTATTACGATTGAGAGAATCCAAACCAGAGCAAGATTCCGTCGCACTTTGCGAAACCAGAATGCCTGTGGCGTGATTACGTTGCCAATTAGCATGATCACGCACGCCCACGAATACGGGCCGACGACTCGGTTCCAAATAGCGAACCTTTCGTATGGTTGGCCAGCGTGCCACGCGGCAAGAGCTTCCATTATGTAGGCGTAAATGACGATCGATCCGGTAGCTAGTGTTACCTTACAGATCAGATCGATATGGCGGAGCGTGATGATGTCCTCTAGTCCGCATAGTTTTCGGATCGGAATCACCAGAGTCAATACCATGCCAAACCCGGAAAACATCGCCCCAGCCACAAAGTACGGAGGGAAAATCGCCGTGTGCCATCCGGGCAACTGCGTGGCCGCGAAGTCGAGAGAAACGATCGAGTGCACGGAGATCACCAGCGACGTCGAGAGACCCGCCAGAATCAAGTATGCCTTTTGGTAGTTATGCCAGTGCCGGCTCGACCCGGTCCAGCCCAGCGCAAACAGGCCGTACAGGAATTGCCGAAAGCGTGTCCTTGCCCGGTCTCGCATCAGTCCAAGGTCAGGTATTAGTCCCGTGTACCAGAACATCACCGAGACGGTGAAATATGTCAGGATCGCGAACACGTCCCATATGAGCGGAGAGTGGAACTGGGGCCAGACGCCGTTCGAAGTCGGGATCGGGAACAGCCACCAAGCGTACCAAATCCGCCCGACATGGATGATCGGGAACAGAGCGGCACAGATCACCGCAAATACGGTCATGGCTTCAGCCAAGCGGTTCACTGCCGTCCGCCATCGCTGTCGAAGGAGGAACAGGATTGCTGAGATAAGCGTGCCGGCGTGGCCGATGCCAATCCACCATACGAAGTTTACCACCGCCCAACCCCACATGACCGGATGGCCAACGCCCCATACGCCAACGCCAGTTGTCGCAAGGTATGCCACCATTGCGATGAAAAGCCCCAATAGCAACAGAGCGGTGCCAAACGCAAGCCACCACCACCGCGGTGTCGGACCTTCGGCAATCCGGGCCACGACGTCGGACACCCAGCCCACGCCAGGGCGGTCCGCTATCAGGGGCGGCCGTTCCAGTTCATGCGGCGGAGGCCCGACTCGGACCGCTTCGGGCATGTTTGTGGCCTTGGTCATCGCTCTCCTCCGGGGCGACCGGCGGTTTTCAACGAGGTCCCGGTCACACTAGAGAAGCCGCCTTCGAGCCTGCCGCCGTGTTTAAGGTATTCCTCCGTGCTGTGGGGTCTTGGATGGTAGTCAGGCATGGCAGGATTTGGATTTCTGACGCGCGCCAAGTAAGTGACGCGGGCGTTCAGGTTGAGATGATCCAGAACCTGATAAGACCGTGCGTCTGCCTTGGACACTGCTACGAGGCTGTGGGGGCTCTTCACATTCCCGAAAACTATCGCCCCCGCTGGGCATGCCTGCTCACAGGCGGTGTGGAAGGAGTCGTCCTCAACCTCGACACGATTGGAGTCGGCCGCCGCTACCTTTCGCTCGATCTTGGCCTGCTCGATGCGCTGCAGACAGAAGGTGCATTTCTCCATCACACCCCGCATGCGCACGGTCACGTCGGGGTTCTGGACAAGCTTGAGCAGGTTCCATTCATCTTCAGGGCGACTTCCGCGATCCGGGTCATGCCACCAGCGTTTGGTGTCCCATAGCCCGTCGGTGGCACTGACCAGCGGGCTGACGTTGAGGCGTGCCAGTGGACGACGATGATAGTCGAAGTAATTGAAACGCCGCACTTTGAACGGACAATTGTTCGAACAGTAACGCGTCCCCACACATCGGTTGTAGACCATGACGTTCAGCCCTTCGTCATTGTGAACCGTGGCATTGACGGGGCAGACGCTCTCGCATGGCGCTGATTCGCAGTGCTGACATAGCATCGGCTGATTCAGCATCTCAGGATTCTCCGCCGGACCGGCGAAGTACCGGTCCACACGCAGCCAGTGCATCTCGCGGTGAAGTCGAACCTGTTCTCTGCCGACGATTGGGATGTTGTTTTCGCTTTGACACGCGACCACGCACGCCGCGCATCCCACACACGCCTGAAGGTCTATGGACATGCCCCACTGATGGCGCGCGCTTGTTGACATCCGCGCGAGCGGATTGGGGTAGAGCGCTGGCGATCGGGCTGGTCGCGATGTGTCCGAATCCATCGCTCGCGCAAACCGTGAATTAGCGCGGTAGACCTCGAGGTTCGCCTCGCGCACAATCGGTCGCCCTTCCATGGATGCGTGATTCTGCGTGCAGGCAAGCGGGTATGTGCGACCGGTCTTGGACAAATTGGCGCCCGTTGCGTGGTGTGGCGCGCGGCTAACTCTCAGCGAGTATGCGTTGAATCCGACACCCGTGCCGACGCGCCCCGCGGCGGTGCGTCCGTAGCCCAGAGCCAAACCCACCGTGTGATCGGCTAGTCCTGGCTGGACCCAGATCGGCCCTTCGATCGCGCGGCCATTGAGCTCGAGACGGACGATTGGCGCTCTGAGGTCTTTCCCGTCCTTATCGGTGACCTGCAGGCCGAGTTGTTTCGCCGTCTTGGGGCTGATGGCTATCACATTGTCCCAAGTGATCTTGGTGACCGGGTCTGGAAGCTCCTGCAGCCATCCGTTGTTAGCGTGCCTCCCGTCGTCCACGCGAGTGTCTCGGGCATATACAACCTCGATCTGATGTGCTCTTGGTGTTTTGTGGTTTTCAGTTTCGGAAAGCGCGGCGCTGAGTATTGACCAGTCCACCTCGCCCACCCTTACGGCGGGAGACGCGCTTCCAACCAGGAAGCCGTCGTGTAAGAACCGTCGCCAACGTTCTTCAAATACGCCTTCCTTGCACAGCTCGCGAAAAGTGTCGCGAACGATTTCATATGGATTCGTCGGTGTGAGACCGCCCAACCGGGCAAGCACTTCAATCTCAGTCAGGCCCCCGAACAACGGTTCGATCAACGGCTGCACAGGCACAACTGTTCCGTCTCCGGTCCGCGCGTCGCCCCAGGATTCGAGGTAATGTGCTTGCGGTATCTGCCAGTCCGACACGGCACTCGTTTCATCTTCGTATTGACCAAGCCGGATGACTGTTGTCGCCTTCCTCTGCGCGCGAGTCCAGTCGAGGTCGGCTGGAGCTGTATAGACGGGATTGCCGCCCAGCACGACGAGGGTGTCGACCCGTCCTGCTTCGAGTTCCGCTGCCAGGTCGGCTATCGAGAGTTCAGGGCGGGCAGGCGCTTCAACGTACTCAACGGTCCGACCAACCGATCCGAGCCAGAGATTCAGAGCATGGGCGATCAGATGAACAAGCAACGGTTGGCGATAGCCCGCAAGAACCAAAGAACCAGGCCCCGCGGCGACCAGGTCGGCAACGCACGTTTTTGCCCATTGACTTGTGGAGTGGGGCAGGGGACTGGCTCGACGGCGTAATTCACCCGCGAGCTTGGCGGTGTCCGTCTCCCTATGTTTTGTAATCGATTGGGCGATGAACTCCGCGCATGTGAGCTCAGCCAGAAGCAACAAACGACTCGGCGATAGAGAGAGACGATGATCGGCATTGGCGCCTGTAAGGCTGTACAGGCTTTCAGCCACGTAGAGCCGACTTGGCTCTTGATCAGACGAATTCAAACGCCGGCTTATTGCCAAGCTGTGGATCGTGCGGTGACTGTTCTCCTCAGCCGCCAGAAAATCGCTGTCGAGAGAGAGAATGCGGCGCGCTCGTTCCAAACGGAAGACAGGCCGCACCTGCTTGCCAAACAAGAGACTGGCCGCTTGCCGGTGCACGTCGTAATCCACGGGTTCGTAAACGTGCCATTGGGCATGCGGCAGGCGCCGTCGTATGAGCGATTGTAGCCGTCCTCGCGATGGTGAACTGCTCCGTTCCATGAGCAAGTGCAGACCTTTTCCTCCGATCGGCTCGAACTTCCTGGAAACACTCGCCAGGAAATCAAGAGCCTGCTGCCGGGGCGCATTCTCGCCGTTTCGACCAAAGCGTCTGGCTCGGTCGGGGTCGTACAGACTCAGAACGGAAGCCTGGGCATGCCGATCGGTCCCGCGGTGGTGGTGTTCCTGGCTGTCGGTTGTTGGCTGGTCCGGGTGCTCGGCATTTCCCTCGATCTTGACCGGCCTGCCTTCGTGTGTCCTGACGACCAGTGGCACGGCACTATCTCGCGTCGGCATGGCCGTGGCATAGTACTGAGAAACACCGTGGATGTATCCCTCAGGCAGCCGCGTAAAGGGAACGATTGTTTCCACGGGCCGTCTGCAACCCGTGAGCCCAACTCCAGCAAGGAGACACGAGGCGGACATTATTTTTACAAAATGCCGCCGCGTGACAACGTCATCCATTCCACCCAGACCGTGAGACACATCAATGTGCCCCAAGGCGCCGGACTCGTTCGCATCCGATGCACCCGCGTTCCTCCGCCGCGTTCGATCGCGGTCGTTGGATATGCCTCTGGGCTGGGTCCTGTTCATCGGTGGCATGCGGAGCAGTACGAGGACGCTCTTACGTCCCATTGGGCGACGAACTTGCGTCCGTCGGCAAGCTGTGTCGTCGCGCTGATCGGTTTCCAATCCAGGTTGTAGACTTGGGATGGCGGACAAAGCCGCGGCGCCGGATCGCGATGGCAGTCGAGGCAGGAGCTCATGCTCAGCGACAGCGCGTGTCTGACGGAGTCCATTTCGTTGACCTTGTCATGGCATCGTACGCAGCCCACTCCACGACTAACATGGACAGCGTGGTTGAAGAAGACATAATCCGGTTTTCGGTGCACATGAATCCAGTCAATGGACCTGCCTTCCAGCGCGCTTTCGCTCACAAGCGTCAGGCGCGGGTCGTCTCTCAGCACTTGGTTGTGGCAGTTCATGCACAATGCGCTCTCAGGAATGTTCGCATACCAGGACTTCTCTACGCCGGTGTGGCAGTATCGGCAGTCCATGCCAAGCTGGCCAGCATGCACACTGTGGCTGAAGCTGACAGGCTGAAGTGGCTGGTACCCCACCAGTGTGTATTCCGGAGTGAAATAGTACCAGGCGCCAGCAACCGCCCATGCCCCCACAAGAAGCCCGCCGGCTATAGTGCGGGCGCCGGGAACAATGTCAGAGTTGAGCCACGCAGCACGCATCTCCAATCGCCAAAAATCAGGAAGAACCGCCCACCGCAGGAGCGATCGCGATGGATAGCGCAGCCACGCCACTCGCGCAAGCTCTCTGTTGCTCCCCGGATCAGCGCCAACTTTCAACGCAGTGAACGAGGCGTAGACGTCCGCACTCTTGCTTTGTAGAATCCCCGAATGCAACGGCAGGTGCTCGCACGGTTGATTAGCGCTATTGGGATTGGCATTGCCATTCTCCCGCAAGGCTGCGTGCGCCGCGCAGAGCCCCTGACCGAAACCCCTTTGGTCTCGCGTTCGAGTGTGGGACGTGTGGCGAAAAACCGGTACCAGACGGCAACTGGCCAGATACTCACGCCGGCCGGACGCCAGGTCAGACTCCCGGCTATGCGGCCCCAGGCGCTTGCCATCAGCCCGGACCGTTCGCTGATCGCGGTTGCCGGCAGAAACCACACGCTTGCGTTGATCGATGCGGGTAGCGGTACAGTTCGGCAGACCATTCCACTTTCCACTCGTAAGACGACAAAGAGCAGCACGAACACAATCACGGCGCAGTTGAGCTTCACTGGACTCATCTTCGCGCCCGATGGGCGGCGCATCTACATTTCCAATACCGGCGGGACTGTTTGGGCGTTTCCCGTGGATGAACTGGGCCAAGTCGGAGCGCCGGCTGTTCTGGCGGTGCCGGACGCTAAGGCGCCGAATCAAACGCACGAACTTCCCACGGGCCTGGCCGTGTCGCCGGATGGTCAGCGTCTGTACGTCGCGGGCAATCTGGCCAATCGGCTCCACGAAATCGACACCGCATCCGGCTCGACCCTGCGTACGTGGGACACTGGTGTCGCGCCCCAAGATGTCGTGTTAGTCGGGAACAAGGTCTACATCAGCAACCGTGGCGGACGGCGGCCCGGCAGTGGCGATCTAACGGCGCCCGCTGGCAAAGGCACCAAGGTGCGCGTGGACTCGGTCCGGTATATCGCCAATGAAGGATCGGTCACGGTAATCGACTTGGCCGCGGGGACTGTAAAGACCGAAATCGCGACTGGGCTCCACGCATCGGCTCTGGCGGTTTCTCCCGACGGCAAGTATGTGGTGGTGGCCAACAGCGGCGATGACACGCTGAGCGTGATCGATGTGGGTACAGATCGGGTCATCGAGAAAACCTGGGCGCGCCAGACGCCGGCGGAGCTGTTTGGCGCGCAGCCCAATGGCCTAGCCTTTGACTCCGATGGGCGACGGCTTTACGTATGCAACGGCACTCAGAACGCGGTGGCCGTGGTCGAGTTCGAGCCGGCCGATAATGCCTCGAAAGTGGTGGGTCTCATTCCTGTGGGCTGGTTTCCTGGCGCGATTCAGTACGATTCGAAGCGCAAGACGCTTTGCGTTGCCAATATCAAAGGCCTTGGTGCTATGAAGGTGTTTAAACCCGGGGAAGCCGTGAAACTGAGCAGCAAGGATTTCTTCGGTCTTGTCTCCCTGGTGCCCGTGCCGACGAAGGAGCAGCTCGCGGTGCTTACTCGGAACGCTCTGAGGAACATGCACTATCCGAGGCTGGCCGAATCGATGCGCCCAGCTCGCCCGGGTCAACCAGCCCGTCCGGTGCCAGAGAGGGTGGGGGAGCCGAGTGTGTTCAAGCACGTCATTTACGTGGTAAAAGAGAATCGCAGCTACGATCAGGTCTTAGGCGACATGCCCGAGGGTAACGGTGACCCTGCGCTCTGCACTTTCGGCGAGCGATACACGCCAAACCAGCACAAGATCGCCCGCGAATTCGTCCTTTTAGATAACACCTATTGTTCCGGTATCCAGAGTTCGGATGGACACCAGTGGATAGGCAGCGCCATTGCCAACGAGTACACGGAACGCCAGGCCAGCTCCGGCAGCCCTCGCAGTTACTCCGGCGGGAAAAGCGAAGCGGGCGGCGACGCGCTGTCGTGGGCCTCCTCGGGCTTCATCTGGGACAACGCGCTGGCGCATGGGAAGGCTTTCCGTAACTATGGCGAGTGGATGCATTCGGAATCGGGTTGGAAGGACAACAAACGCAAGGGCACTCCCACATGGCACGACTTCTGGCGCGAGCACCAAACCGGAGAGGGACTGGTCCAGGTTCGTTGCCGGCCGGCCATCGAGTCGCTCCGTCCGCACAGTCACACCAACACTGTTGGATGGGATTCGAAGGTGCCGGATGTGATGCGCGCGGCGGAGTTCATCCGGGAGCTCCGTAACTTCGAAACAAATGGCGGCTTCCCAGACTTCATAATCCTCTTTCTGCCCAACGACCATACCGCCGGCACCAGCGCCAAGCACCCAACCCCAGGCGCGATGGTGGCCGACAATGACCTTGCCTTGGGCCAGGTGGTTGAGGCCCTGAGTCAGAGCCGGTTTTGGCCGGAGACGTGTTTGTTCGCCATTGAAGACGATCCGCAGGCTGGGTGGGACCATGTGAGCGGGTACCGCACCACCTGTTACGTCGTCAGCCCTTACACCAAACGACGGCAGACGATCAGCACGCAGTACAATCAGACCAGCCTGATCCGCACCATGGAGCTGATTCTTGGCCTGCCGCCCATGAACCAGCTCGACGCCACCGCGACGCCAATGACCGACTGCTTTGCCGATGTGCCGGACTTTACAGCCTACACCAGCGTTCCCAACCTCGTGCCGCTGGACCAGATGAACCCCGACCCGAAACAGGTCTCGCATCCACTGTTGCGGCAGGACGCCATCGTCTCCAGTCAGTTGCCGTTGGATGAAGTAGACCGGTGTCCGGAGGATGTCTTGAATCGAATCCTGTGGCGTGCGACAAAGGGGGCTGACGTTCCGTACCCGACGTGGGCCGTCAAGAATATTGAGGATGAAGACTAAGTTCTCTGGGAACGCGCATTCGTTTGAAATTGAAACGGAGCGCGATTCGGCGGGACACGCACGGTCAATTACGGCGTCCGCGCAACCACGTGCTTTGGAGTGGGTGACGAAATGAGCTCTCGCCGATCAGCGTTTAGTATTGGACTGTGGTCGGTTGGCATTGCCCTGCTCGCTCACGAATCGGAGCCGCGGGCGAGCGTAATTGTTACCATGGAATGTCGCGCGGACATGGCGGAGTTGCGGTTCAGTTCCGTGCCCCCACCCGCGAACAACGACGCGGCCACGGCCGCCAAGTTCACGCTGGTGGACGGCGAGCGTGACAGGAATAGCGGCTCGCTGGCGGTTCTGCATGACGGACGGATTCCCGAGGGTGAGGATCAACCGTCGGCTAACCTTTTTTTCGGCCCCGGCACGGATGGGGGCAGACTAGCCATTGATCTGGGAATGGCGATCCGCGTGAAACAGGTTAACACCTACTCGTGGCATCCAAACACGCGAGCAGCTCAGGTATATCGGCTCTATGCGGCTGATGGCGAAGCGAAAGAATTCCTGTCCAGTCCAAAACGAGGAACCGCTCCCGAATCTTGTGGTTGGACGCTGCTCGCCAGTGTGGACACGCGAGCAGCGGATGGCTCCGAAAACCCCAAGCACGGTGTCGCGATTGCTCGTTCCGAGAACGGCGCTTTGGGACGCTATCGTCATATCCTCTTCGATATATCGCGAACTGAGGATCGGGACCTGTTCGGCAATACATTCTTCTGCGAGATCGATGTCGTGGACGCGGATGGCCCTGTCCCCGTCGCAGCCACGAGCGGACCCGGCGAGCGAATCTTCAAGTCGTTCGAATGTGAAGGAGGAAAGTACCGGTTTACAATCGATGCCACGGCGGCGCCTGATTTGCTGAAATGGGCGGAGGCGGAACTCAAGCCAGTTGTGCAAGCATGGTATCCGAAGTTGGTTGCCCTGCTGCCGAGCGATGGTTTTGTTGCACGGACAAATCTGACGCTGCGGTTTCGCGGGGACATGGGTGGCACGCCCGCCTCCACTTCCGGCGGTCTAATTAACATGAACAGTGAGTGGTTCCGCCGCGAATTGCGAGGCGAGGCTCGGGGCGCCGTCGTGCATGAAATGGTCCACGTGGTACAAGACTATGGAAGAGCTCGGCGAACCGTATCGCGAGCCAATCGCGCGCCAGGCTGGCTAGTGGAGGGTATCGCGGACTACATCCGTTGGTTCCTGTACGAACCGGAAACAAAAGGCGCGGAAATCACCGAGCGCAATTTCACCCGCGCGAGGCACGACTCGAGTTATCGCATTACGGGCAACTTCTTGAACTGGGTCACGCAGCGCTACGACCCCGCGGTCGTCAGAAAACTCAATGCTCTTGCGCGCGAGGGCAACTACACTGAAGGACTCTGGAAGGAGTGGACCGGGAAAACGTTGACCGAACTTGGCGCCGAGTGGCGGCAGGAGCACGAAAACCGTCTGACTTCCGGAAGGGCGAACTAGGTTTGGAGGAAGGCGGATGGCGCCCAGCCGGCTTGGGCGGTTAGGCTTTTGGCGACTTTGCAAATAGTCATGGATTCCGCGGTGGAGTGATATTAGCATGCGGGACGCTTTGTGAAAACTACCAGGCATATGTCCAATTCGTTTTTCCGTCGTGTAGTCCGGCGCGACTTCATCAAGTCATCCACAACGTTCTTGGGCGCCGGTGGAGTTGCCGCGATATTGTCTCAAGCAGCGGGGTGCGCTGATCGCGCAAGCTCGTCGCGGTCGCGGTCGTTGATCGCGGCTAACGACGTCGTGCTTTTTCAGGGAGACTCGATTACCGACGCCGGATGGAATCGCGAGAAGGGCGTTGGGCCCAACAACCAGGCCGGGCTGGGCGGTGGTTACGCGTGGTTCGCCGCGTCAGCACTGCTCACCGATCGCCCGCGTGATGGTCTGGCCGTTTACAATCGAGGTATCAGCGGCAACAAGGTGTTTCAACTGGCCGAACGATGGCAGCGGGACTGCCTCGATCTAAAACCCAACCTGCTCAGTATTCTCATTGGAGTGAACGACATTTGGCACACGCTGAACGGCAACTACCAAGGTACGGTGGAGATCTACGAGCGAGACTATCGCGCCTTGTTGGAACGCACTCGGAACGCGTTGCCAAAGGTGAAGTTGGTGGTCTGCGAGCCATTCGTTCTCAAATGCGGCGCCGTCAACGAAAAGTGGTTTCCGGAGTTTGACGGGTATCGAGCCGCTGCCAAGCGAGTGGCTGGGGTATTCGATGCGACTTTCGTTCCGTTTCAAGAGATGTTCGATACGGCCGTCGGATATGCGCGGCCGGAGCACTGGGCGACCGACGGCGTGCATCCCACCTCGGCTGGGGCGGCTCTGATGGCGCACAGGTGGCTTGGCGCGCTAGATTAGGGTCACATCTAAACATTCGACAATTGACGGTCGATCATCGGTGTTTGGACGGTTTGGGATGGACTCGCGGCGGTATTCGATCCGCTTCACCGAAGCGCTGGCGTGTCTTCGCTTGCGTGGTTGACGTCCTGTACTGTGCAAGCCGAAACGGTTGCTGCTATTCCCTTCGCCCACTCCAGCTCAATCTTCCGCTGGGACGAACCCTCTGCGGAGGCAGTTCTCGGTGATGACGCGCGGGACAAGGAACTGTTGGATATACTCGAGTCCGCCGGCTTTTGTGCCGCCGCCGCTCATCTTGAATCCGCCGAAAGGCTGGCGCCCGACGATTGCACCTGTGATACCCCGGTTGATATAGAGGTTGCCACAGACCAAGTCGGCTTTGGCCCGTTCGATATTTACTGGGCTGCGAGAGTAAAGGCCACCCGTTAGCGCGAATGCGCAATCGTTGGCAAGGGCTACAGCTTGGTCAAACGTTTTTGCCTTCGTGATGCTAAGCACGGGCCCGAAGATTTCGTCGCGAAAGAGGGTGCTTGTCGGGGGCACGTCGGTGAAGATTGTAGGTGGCACCCAGCAGGCGTTGGAGTCGTCAGGCACAGTGCCCTGCCAGGCGAGTTTGGCCTCAGTTTTGCCTTTCTCGATGACAGCCAGTATGCGTGTCTGCGCGGCGCGATCAATCACGGGGCTGATGATGGCGCCGGGTTCCGTCGCGGGACCGACCCGCAACGATTCGCATGCGGCTAGAAGGCGCTTGATGAGTTTGGCGCAGTTGTCCTCCAAAACGATGAGGCGTGAAAGCGCGCTACATTTTTGGCCGAGGAATCCGAATGCGCTATTGAGAATGCTCAGCACCGCTTCATCGAGATCAGCGTCACTGTCGACGATGAGGCAATTTTTGCCGCCCATTTCACAGACGACTTTTTTGAGGTTAGGCTGGCCCGGCGTGGTGCGGCCGGCGGTCTCCCAGATGTGTAGGCCGACCTCGACGGAGCCGGTGAATGCGATGAAGTCGATATGCGGTGAAGTGATAAGGCGCTCGCCGACTTCCGAGCCGCGTCCGGTGAGGAGGTTGAAGACACCGGGTGGGAAGCCGGCTTCAACGCAAAGGCGCATGAACTCGGAGGCCAGGACGGGTGTGTTGTTGGAAGGCTTTAGGAGAACAGTGTTCCCGCCGACGACGGCGGCGCAAGCCATTCCGCAGAGAATTGCAAGTGGGAAGTTCCACGGGGAGATCACCGCTCCGACACCGCGCGGCCACCAGTGCTGGACGTTTGTTTCACCTGCAACGATCTGCAGCTTCGCGGGCTTGGCAAGGGGGCGCATCGCCGCTGCGTAGAAATTGCAGAAATCAACCGCCTCGATCACGTCGGCATCAGCCTCGGTCCAGTTCTTGCCCGCCTCGAAAACCATCAAAGCGCTAAGAGTTGTTTTGTCGCGGCGGATGAGGTCAGCGAGCTTCTCCATGAGTTTGGCTCGTTCGTCGGCGGGGACGCGTACCCATTTTGGCTGGGCGGATCGGGCGGCGGCGAGAGCGGTGTTGGCGTTGGCCGCGGATGCCATGGCGGCATAACCCACGACTTCGTTTTGGTTGGCCGGGTTGAGGGAGGGGAACCAGTCATTGGTCTCGACAGGTGTGTTGTCTATGATGAGGGGGTACTTGCGACCGAACTTGCCCCTCCATTGACTTAATGCAGCGGGCATCTTCTCGCGTTCGGCGGCAAGCGTGAAGTCAGTCGGCGGCTCGTTGTGGAAGCCAGCGAGGTTGACGGTTGATGAGGGGGCGGGAACGAGCCTGGCGGCGTTGCCTTCGAATACGATTTCAGTTGGTTTGCGCAAGAGGGCGTTGCGCTCCGCGCCTTTAGCGAACTTCTGCGCGAGAAAGCCCTCATTGCTCGTGTTCTCCAGAAGTCGGCGGACGAGGTAGGCCATGCCGGGAAGCAATTCGCCGACTGGGCAGTAAACGCGCACTCGCTGACCGAGGCCAAGCAGTGAAGCGCGAATGGCATCCGCCATGCCATAGAGCACCTGAAACTCGATCTGGCGGGAGTCGAGGCCGAGTTGCTGAGTCTGGGCCAGGACATATGCGAGGCTTCGGACGTTGTGCGATGCGAAGGCAGCTCCGACAGTATCGTTGTTTTGGAGGAGAAAATCCGTGGAGCGTTCGTAGCATGCGTCGGTTTCGGGTTTTGTTTCCCAGACCGGGACTGGCCAACCCTTCTGTCGCGCCGTGACGGTTTCGTAATCCCAATAAGCGCCTTTCACGAGCCGGACGGTGACATGTCTCCGGCGGGCGCGAGCCCAGTTGACAAGGTCGCGCAAGTCGGCTTCGCAGTCCTTGAGGTACGTTTGCATCGCGATGCCGCACTCCGGGCCAGTAGAAAACTCGGCTTCGGAGAAGATCGTTTTGAAGAGGTGGAGTGTGAGGTTCTTCATCGCGTAGCTTTCCATGTCCACGCAAACAAACGCGCCGAGTTGACTTGCGCGGCGGAGGACGGGACGCAGACGTTGGCTGAGGTTCGCGATGGCGGTATTGGGATCGGTTGCATGAATCTGCGAGTAAAATGCGGAGAGCTTTATGGAAACATTTAGGCAGGGCACTTTGGCGCGGGGGCTGAGGTTACTTTTGCAGGTGCCTTTCCATTTTGCCGTCTCATGAGCGAGCATCTCGATAAGCCGGATGTAACGGTTTGCGTATTCGTCGGCTTCCTTCTCGCTGACGACGGATTCGCCGAGCACGTCTACGGTGAACGCTGCGTCCTGCTCGTGGAGTCTCGTGAGAATGCTGACGATCTCTCGTTCGTCGCAGCCAAGCATGAACATACGCGCCATGCCGCTAACCTGTGACTTGATGCCGCCACCGAGGAGGCCGCCCGCGAGACTGCTTGCCTTAAGAGCGGTGCGCAGGGCGGGGTTTAGGTTCACTTCGTCGTTGTCGAGGTACTCCTTGAGGTGCCGTGTGATCTCGCCAGACGACTGAAGAGTCGGAAGTACATCCACGAATCTGAAGAGTTGGACCTTGAAGTTCTCGTCTTTCATGGCCCAGTCCATCAGGGTGGCGTACACGCCTTTTGCGGTGAAGATCGATGGCGTGCCAGCGTTCTCGATGCCGTCGAAAATCTTGTTTCCGTAGTCTCGCGCAGCACTGTCAATGTCGGTATTGGCGTTCATCTAGAATCGGTTCTTTGGTGTGAGCGTGTTAAAAACACTGAGAGTAAACTAAGTTCGCTTTTGTGTCTTCACATTTGCGATCACATTCGAAATGAATCAATGGGCCACCACGGGCGACACTCCAGCGTGGCCTGGTGCCGAGTCACTGCTGAGAGTTGAGTCAAATCGGCGGATTTCAATGTGCTGGATGTTTCGATGATCGGTCTATAGACTGAATGCATATGGAACCAGAGCGCGTCCGGCGCCGAGACTCTGGCCGAGTGCGGTCGACCAATGCTAGCTAACGCGATCACGATGCCATGAAAGCAACCAGAGTTCTGTTTATTCTAGCGATTTTCGCCTCTAGCCTGTCGGTTTGTGGAGGGGACTCGTTGTCCGCCCCGATAGCCGGGGGACCGCGTGCATACCCGGAGCACGTCAAGTGGTGGGGTGAGGCCCGTTTCGGGATGTTTATCCACTGGGGGCCGGTCTCGTTGACAGGGCATGAAATCGGCTGGGCGCGGGGCGCGCAGGTGCCCGTCGCGGAGTACGATGAGCTCTACACCCGGTTCAACCCCACGAGCTTCAACGCCGACGCATGGGTAAGGGTCGCGCGGGAAGCGGGCATGAAGTACGTCGTGTTCACTAGCAAGCACCATGATGGTTTTTGCATGTGGGACACCAAAGAAGCTGACTTCAACATCATGCGCTCCCCGTTCGGTCGAGACGTACTCAAGGAACTTTCAGCCGCCTGCGGGCGGGCAGGCCTCCGATTCTGCACATACCACTCGGTTTGCGATTGGCATCATCCTGATTTCCCGCTCACGAGTCCCGGCGGGAAAGTGGAACGTCAGACGTCGGACTTGGACCGGTACGAGCGATACTTGCGGGCACAGGTGAAGGAGATAATCACTCAGTACGGTCCGATCGGGATCATGTGGTTTGACGTCCCACAGAGATTCGATCGGGCGCGGGGGCAGGGCGTGATCGATTTCGTGCGTTCGCTCCAGGCCGACATCATTGTGAACAACCGCAGCGGCGCGCCAGGGGATTACGACACGCCCGAGCAACGCATCGGCAAGTACCAAGATGACCGCCCATGGGAGACATGCATGACCATTTGTCAGCAGTGGGCCTGGAAACCGAACGACAAGATGAAGTCGCTTCAGCAGTGTCTGCGGAGCCTTGTCCTGTGCGCGGCCGGCGACGGCAACCTGCTTCTCAACGTCGGTCCGACGGCGGACGGCGTAATCGAGGAGCGTCAGATCGCGCGTCTGAAGGAAATGGGTGTGTGGCTCGCAAGGAACGGGCAGAGCATCTATGGAACGCGTGGGGGTCCTTGGAAACCGACAAGAACAGTGGCGAGTACTCGCAAGGGGAGCTCTGTTTTTGTACACGTATTCGGTGCGGAAGACGGGCGCGTTGAACTGCCAGCTCTGCCTCGCGGTGTTAAGACAGCCGCGCTGCTGGGCGGTGGCGCTGTCAGGTTTGCACAAAAGAGTGAGACCATCGTCATCGAACTGGCGCCAGGAACGCTTGATCCCATCGACACTATTGTTCGGCTCGAACTTGACGGTTCGGCGATGGACATACCCGCCGTCGCGATTGCGTCTGTTACAGACGTTAAAGCGTCGGGCTCGAATGTTTACCAAAATCAGAGCGAGTACTACGGCCCGCAGTCCGCATTCGATGGCGACGCCGACACACGCTGGGCAACGGATTCTGGAACTGGGGCGGCGTGGATCGTTGCTCAATTCGACAAACCTCGCGAGATTCGGCGTGTTTGTATCGACGAGGCGATTGAAGCGCGAGTGCGGAAGTTCGAGTTCCAATATCGTGACGGAGGCGCTTGGAAGACCATCTTCGCAGGCGAGAAGATCGGGCCGTCGTTCAAGCGGGATTTCGAGCCGGTGACGGCGCTCGAGGTCCGGCTGAACATTCTCGACGCCACGGATGGACCGACGATCAACGAGATTGAGGTGCTCGGCAAATAGCCTTACGTGAACGCTCCTGTGGGGAACCTGGACTGGGCGATCATCGTATTCTACCTGGTTGGGGTGGTTGGCCTGGGTGTGGCGGCTGGCTTCATGCGCCGCAAAAACGAACGCGGTGGTGAGGGCGGGCACTACTTTCTGGCTGGGAACACGCTCACATGGCCGGTGATCGGATTGGCCATGTTCGCGGCCAATATCTCGACCGTACATCTCGTGAGTCTGGCCGAGACCGCTTACAAGTTCGGCCTTGTCTTCGGGAACTTCGAGTGGATGGCGGGGTTTACGTTGATTCTGCTTTCGCTTTTTTTCGCGCCGCTCTACCTGCGCTCGCGTGTTGCGACGCTGCCGGATTTCCTGGAGCGCCGGTTCAATCGGTCATGCCGAGACGTGCTCTCAGTGGTCTCGCTGTTCTCTGCCATCGTCATCCATATGGGTGTCGCGCTGTACACGGCTGCGTGGGTGTTGCGCGGGATTCTCGGGCTCGCGCCGGGCGCGGCAGTTTTTGGGGTCGACTCCTCGCTCATGATTTTCATTATCGCCCTGGGCGTCTTGACTGGTGTCTATACAATGCTCGGCGGTTTGCTCGCTGTCGTGTGGACCGAGAGCCTGCAGACTGTGCTGCTTTTGGTGGGCGCGGTGGTCATTACCGCGGTCGGCTATGCCAAGATTGGCGGATGGGCGGAGCTAGCCAGCACGCTCGCGGCGCATCCGCATCCGTTGGCGAGCGTTGCCAACAGCAATGTCACATGGGGGACGGACAGTTTCCTTAGCATGGCGCGTTCAGCGGGTGATCCGTCCGGAATGGCGTGGTATTCCATCTTGCTCGGCTATCCGGTGCTGGGCATCTGGTACTGGTGCTGTGACCAGACGATTGTCCAACGCGTGCTCGCCGCAAGAAATGAGAAACATGCCCGGCTCGGTCCGCTCTTCTGCGCGTTCCTGAAGATTTGGCCTGTGTTCTTCTTCGTATTGCCTGGCGTGATCTGCGTGGCGCTTGTCCAGAAGAACGCATTCGCCGGCGCCGCGCCTCCCATGGCGGCTGACACCTACACGTTCCTCATCACGCATCTATTGCCAGTTGGGCTGAAGGGCCTTGTTGTCGCGGCCATGCTGGCTGCCGCGATGCAGACCTGCTCGGCAGCGCTCAATTCCACCGCAACGCTGGTTGCCTACGACCTGTTCAAGCGCCACAAGCCGGACATCAGCGACACCAAGCTCGTCGTCATTGGGAAGGCGACGACCGTGGCTGGCACGGTCCTGGCAATTGTCGCGTCGCCGATTTTCGGGCACTACACGACCATCTTCGAAGGCATCAACAAGCTCATCTCGTATATCGCTCCGCCCATCACGACTGTGTTTCTGCTGGGCGTGTTCTGGAAACGAGCTTCGGGCATGGCGGCACAGATTACACTCGGCGCCGGCATGTTGATGGGCTTTGCGGCATTCTGCGTGGACTGGACCAATACTTACCGTGGCGACTTCATGCTCATCGCGTTTCTGCTGCTGATTGCGTGCGTCGTCATCATGGTGATAGCCGCTTTTGTTTTTCCCGAACCGCTCAAGGAGGAGGCGAAAGCGCTTGTTTGGGAAGATTGGCGCGAGCCGCTCCGCGGCGAGGCTCATGGCTATGGCCTGGGCAACTATCGCCTTGCGTCGGTGGCTGTCCTGTGCACATTCGTTGTTCTCTACGTCGTTTTTCGTTGAAACGACCGGAATACCTCTAATGAAGTACGCGCTCTGTCTGTTGTTCGCGGCATTGGTTGCTGGCTGCGGGATGCGCCAGACGCCGCAACGCCACGCCTGGATCACGGGCCTCAGGCCCGAGAAGGCCGATCGCTACCGCCAACTCCACGCCAATCCGTGGCCCCAGGTGAACAGGATGATCAGAAAATGCCACATTCAGAATTTCTCGATCCACGAGTGCGAGATCGATGGGAAGCTGTATCTTTTCGCCTACCTCGAGTACACGGGTAAAGACTTTGACGCTGACATGCGGAAGATGGCCGCGGATCCCGACACGCGACGGTGGTGGAAAGAAACCGATCCCTGCCAGTCGCCGCTGCCATCCGCCGCCGAAGGCAAGATTTGGGCCGACATGAGCGAAATCTATTTTCTGCCGTGGGAGTCGCGTGATTAGAGACATCCCGAGTGAGCCGACACATGCGCTGGCGCGACCTGCCTGCGGCGGGCAGAGACTCCTGTCGAACGGTTGCGGTCGACAAGGGTCGCTCTGGTTTGCTGCCTTGCGCTCGTGGGGACATTCTCGCTACCGCGCGACATCGGCCTGGGATTTTAGAACATCTTCACGGGAACACTGAATCTGGCTTCTCGTTCACTCGCACTAACAGATATGACTAATCGTTTCCAACTCAGTGTTGCGTGGTTAGGGGCGTGTCTGATCGTCCCGCTGGCGGTCGCGAGCGTTGTTGTCTGGGATGTCGACCCCGCCGCCAGCTACATTCGGTTGACGGTTCCGGATCAGACTTTGACCATTCCGGATTACGGAGATGCTACGCTCCGTGTCCGCGACGCCAGCGACAGGAATCAATGGACCGATGCCGGCGGACGGCGCGCAGCCATCGACGGGGAGGTCGTTACGGAATATGCGGACGCCACCTCAATCCAATTCCTGGGCGGCGCGCACAGTCTGTATGCCCGGGATCAAACACAGCTCCGCCCCAATCCGGCACAATGGGATGAGGCGGGGACCAACTACACCGACACGAGCACGGCACCGGCTGCACTGGGCGGCAGAATACGAGCAACCTATCTCTTACCGACGTTTGATGTGGCCTTCATGGCCTTTCGCAGTGTCCAGCTTGACATAACCAACGTAATAGGTGGCGCCGTTGCCATCACAGGCGGAGCTTTTGCGCCAAACACGACGGCTTGTGGAATCGCGGCTGGTTCGCTGGACGTGGATGGGTTGGAGCTGACGTTAGGCTTGGGCCAGCCGGTTCCCGACGTCCGGGGAGGACGGTTGCCGGCTATGGTGGTGACAAACGCTGCTGGCGGAACAATCCTGAACCTGGGCGGACTCAAGCGAAAGCTAACCTACACCATCAGCATCCCAAATCTCAGCATCGACATGGAGGGCGTCGCCATTGCGGCTTCCGCCGCTGGCCAAATTGTGGCGTACGCGCTGCTCCCCGATGAGCCCATCACCTCACCCACGCTCGAAGCGGAGAAGCAGGGCGGCGACATCGTCATTTCGTGGCCGGCGGACGCTATCGGTTTTGCTCTGCAGTGCGCAACAAACCTCCCGCCGTTGGGATGGAAGCCCGTCGCGACTCCACCGGCAATCGACCATGGCTGCTACGTGGTAACAAACGCGACCGTATACCAGGTGGTCTTCTATCGACTCCATCGTTCTGAATGAGTTGGGGGACGGACCTTGTCCCGGCCTGCCGCCCGCGGTGCGCAGCACGGTGGAAAGGTTCGGTGATCGTTCAGGATGGCTGGAGTGGATGGCGGCAGTTACCGGAGTCTCAGCCCACCCGGTCCGGTTGGTGGATTCTCGAACGGGCCCGGGGTTGGCTTCGTCTTGTTCCGCTTCTTGCCAAAAAAGTCGGTGTCAATTGCCAGAGCTGACCCGTCGGCGCTCTCGTAAGGGAGTCCCGGAATCCTCGCTTTGCCGAGAAGTGCTGTGGTGACAAGCGTGGTCTTGGCCTGTTTCAGTTCCGGGCCGAGGGCGAGTTGCAGGCGGAGCGGATCGATCTCTTGCGCGAGTTTGACCTCCGGATTGGCACTGCCCTGGATCAGAACGTTTGCCTCTTTGGCGTATGGTTGCGCACCGTTGTAGTAGACATTGCCGCCGGTCTGCAGCGTGAATTCCCGGTAATCATACACCCAGAGGCCGTAACCGCCGCGCCACTCCGGGTCTTTGCCCGCGGCCACGCCCTGGTCGGCGGAAGAGGTCCCGTTGCCGACAATGATGTTGTTGTGGAAGCGATTGTCGCCACCTTTGATTACAGCCATGCCGGCCACGGTTGTGGAATGCGCCGGATGGTATGGCGTCTGGCGGCCTGGCTCGGGTCGGCTGATGATCTTTCCGGTAAACAGATTGTGGACGTACGCTCCGCCCTCGGACATGTCCAGGAGGCTGACCGAAGAGAGAAACAAGTTGTTGTCGACCATGAACGGACCGTGGTCCACCTCGACGAACAG
>JAXDCU010000468.1:0-8705 GCA_034677645.1 Verrucomicrobiia bacterium | reverse complement strand
GAAAGTTTCAGCGGACTCCGTCCAGGCTCGGATCGTCTCGCGCATTCGTTGAGAGGTTGCCAGTTGGGCGAGGGCCGGGCAAGCAACAGAAATCAGGCCCGCTGAGTTTATCAACCGATGACTGGAGCATCTCGTGAGGGTGGAGCGCCTTGTGGTCGCCGCTGCATTCCAGATGTGTCGTCACGTGAGCCCGCGGTTCCAGTTCCGATTCGATCGCATCCTCGATGGCCGTGGCGGTACGGTGTGCGTTGCCGAGTAAGGTGCCAGGTGGATAGAGCAAGTGGACATCTATCCACTGGGCGTCACCCAGATTGCGGTGACGCAAATTGTGGTAGGACACATTGAATCGGCGACATTCGCGGTCCAGAATTCCCGCGAGCTGCCGCTGGAACGTCGGATCAGCCTTGTCCATGAGCCCGGCGGAAGCAGACTGGATCAGGGCGACGCCGGAAACGACGATGTTGATGGCCATGGCGATGCCACAAATGGGGTCCCATGGGAGCCAACCAGTCACCACCGTCAGAGCGAGTCCCACTACTACCGCCGCGCTTGTCCAGCAATCCGTAAGCACATGCTTGCCATTCGCCACGAGTATCAGGGACCGATTGCGGCGGCCCGTCCGGATCAGGAACACGCCAAGGGCTCCGTTGACTACAGCCGCGATCGCGCACAGGAGAATGCCGAGGCCGAGGTGTTGGAGGCGGAGGCCGGTCATCCATTTGTGAATGGACTCGTAGATAATGTAAAGGGCTACAAGCAAGATGATCGCCCCTTCAAAGCCGGCGGAGAAGAAGGCGATTTTGGCGTGACCATACATGTGTGACGCGTCAGCCGGTTTTCGTGACAGGCGCAGGCTGTAGGCGGCGAAGGAGACGGCCGCCATGTGCACTACGGACTCCGCGGTGTCGCTTAATACGGCGGCCGACCCAGTCAACAGGTACGCGCCGAATTTCAGGACGAGCATCACAAGTCCGACCACAACCGACGACGTCATGGCGTAGCTAAGTGCCCGTCGGTCTTGGCCGCGCGGGGGAGTCTCGTCCATGCCGCGGTTTGTCATGATTCACACCCGTGGGGCAATCGTGTGAATTGCGCCCGTATTCTGGCTGGTAATTGGCATTGTAAAGGCCAGGGCGAATGCTACCATGGTCGCATGCCTGAAGTCGCTGATTATGTCAAGCATGGTTCGTCGTTGATAACGCCGGCGGTGACTGAAAAAGTCATGCGTAAGCTACCGCTTTGGAAAGCGGAATTCACGCAAATTGAGGCTCCGACATTTCCGCACTTGGTCGACCAATTAGAGTTCCTGGCCGACGCGGTCGAAGACACTGCTGAAGGCGCGTACAAGGAACTCCCTTACTGCGCGTTGGGCGGGGCTGTATTTGCTCTCCTGTACGCGCACAGAACCGTCGATCTGATTCCGGACTATCGCGTTCAGGTGGGGCGCGCTGACGACTCCAGCGTGGTGCGGGCTGTCTTGATACAGCACGAGAAGGCATTCTCGAAATACGCTGAGACGCGAGGTCTGGATTGGCGTCGCATCACCAGCAATCCTTGAATGCGATGTCGAGCCTCGGCGCCACGCAACCCGATGCCTTGATCCGGGTTGGTTCGCGGTGACTGTTTGGTGCGCGGATGCGATCGTGGCGCTCAGACAACTCAGACCCAGCCATCAGTGCGCATCGATTCGTCATTCAGCTTCCAGACGTCGAACAGGCCGCCGTGAAGTTCCTTTATGAACCTCGACGGACGCTGCATGAAGTCGCCTGTGCCTGAGCCGACAGTGCGGACGAGCGGGTAACTAAGGTAAAGCTCATTGCGCGCGCGCGTGATCGACACGTAAAACAAACGGCGCTCTTCTTCGACTTTTTCAGGGCTCTCGACCGACCGCGCTGGAGGAAACAGGCCGTCGCACAACATTATGACAAACACGACATCGAACTCGAGCCCTTTGGCCTGATGGATCGTCGAAAGTCGCAAGCGCTCCTCGTCGTCGCCGACGGCGGCCGTTCCTTCAGCCTCGATGGTGCTCAGCAATGCTAGTTGAGTGAGGAACTCTTCCGGGCTCCTGAATTGGGCGGCGAAGAGAGCGAGCTGTTCAAGATCGTCGGATCGGGCGTGGTAGTTGTCGTAACTAGCCTCGAGGTACTCCTCATAGCCAGCGGCCAGCACCGAGCGTATCATATCCGACGCCGAACCGCGTATGTTTGGGGATTCGAGTTGGGCGAATGTGGCGACCTGGCTAGCCCACGGGACAGCGGCCTTGGAAGGGACGGCCTCGGCGATCGCCTGGAGGGCGGCGGCAAGTGCGCGGCCTTGGACAATCCCTTCCGGCTGCGTGGACGCGGCGTCCGTTTTCGGGGCAGCCTTTGGGGGAAGCTCCGCGGCGTCGCGCCGATGCTGGGGCGCCGGTATCCCGCGATGTTCGGCTGTTTGCGTGTTGTTGGCAGGGTGAGTCGCCGCCGACTGGAATCGGTTCCAGAGCCTGGCTGCGGCTTTCGGTCCGATGCCTGGAAGCATGCGCACGATTCGCTTGAACGCGAGTTCGTCGGCCGGGTTGCAGACCAGCTTCACGTATGCGGCCACGTCCTTGATATGGGCTTGCTCGAAGAAACGGATACCGCTCGTGATGCTGAAAGGTATGTTTCTGCGCGTAAGTTCGAGCTGGAGTTCAAGGGCGTGGAAGTGCGAGCGGTAGAGGACAGCCATTCCACTCAGAGAAGTGCCCTCTTCGCGAAGCTCAAGGACGCGCTGGGCCACGAATTCAGACTGCATAGCGGCATCGGGACAGACAACCAAGGCTGGTTTTGTGCCAGGCTTTCGGACCGGTGCAAGACGCTTGACGTACTGGTTGACGTTCGCGGCTATCGCGGCATTGGCGAGGGCGAGGATTTGGGGTGTGCTACGGTAGTTGGTTTCGATCTTGTAGACCGCGCTGTTTGGGTGGCGGTCTGGGAACTTGAGGATGTTAAGAAAGTTCGCGCCGCGCCAGGAGTAGATACTTTGCGAATCGTCACCCACAGCCATGAGATTGTGGTGACGGGCGGCCAGCAAATCGACGAGCTCGCATTGGATTTGGTTTGTGTCCTGATACTCGTCCACGAGGACGAACTGAAAACGGCGTTGGTAGTGACTGAGGACATCCGGGTGCTCCCGCCAAAGTCTCAGCCAGAGGAGCAGGAGATCGTCGAAGTCCATGACCGCCGTCTTGCGTTTCCTTTCGCCATATCGCTGTCGGAGGTCCTCGATCCGCGGCGCAAGCCGTTCGAAGTGCTTGTAGTGAATGGAAAGCGTCCGTTGGATTGTGGCGCATGTGTTTGCAGCCAGGGAAAAGATATCTCCCAAAGCATCAGGCTTGGGGAAAAGCGTCTCTTTAACATCGATCCCAGCATCGCCCAAACACGCGCTGATGAGGTCTTTTGCGTCTTCCCGGTCGAGGATGGTGAAGTTGTTAGGATATCCGAGGAGAGCGGTGTGCCGACGGAGGATACGATTTCCCACGGAGTGGAAAGTGCCGCCCCAGAGGCTGCCGACATCGTTGGCCAGCAAGTTCGCGACGCGCCGCATCATTTCGTTCGCCGCCTTGTTCGTGAAAGTGAGCAGGAGGATGCACTCGGGAGGGATGCCCTGTTCGATGAGGTACGCAACGCGGTAGGTCAGCGTCCGTGTCTTGCCAGCGCCCGCTCCAGCAATGACGAGCGACGGCCCAGGCAGAGCCGTGACAGCGGCAAATTGCTGCGGATTCAGTTCCCCGCTGTAGTCGATCCGGAGATCAACGCCAGGCTTGAACTGGTGCAAGACATAGTCGCGCGACACAAACCGAATTCAAAATCGAATGCCGCCTTCGCAAAAGGAAATTCGGTTCCGTTTTGCCGCCGCGGACCAGAACTCAAGAATTGACGGGCCGCGGGTTGCGGGATTGCTTTGAAGCTGAATTGGCGTCATGTTCCACGCATGCGGCTCTTTCCCCAAGCAATAGCACTGGCCATTCTGACGGCCGGCGCGGCGGGTTGCGGGTCGCGTCAGACTGAGCCTTTCGATTCGCCGCGACGTTCTGAAGCCAAAGACCACGGTCATCTCAACCATGCGCTGCCGCGGCTTTCCACTATCAAGCTCTGGGTGAGCAGCCGGGAATTGGTGGCCGAAGTGGCGAGGAGAGCAGCCGAAGTCCAGACAGGCATGATGTTCCGCACCAACATGGCCGACAATGAAGGTATGTTGTTCGTGTTTGCCCGTCCACTCCGCGCCTCTTTCTACATGCGCAACACAACCGTCCCGCTCTCCTGCGCGTACCTCGACCCGGACGGCGTGATTCTGGAAGTGCACGACTTGAAACCGCTCGACGAGACGCCCGTCGAAGCTGGCAGCGACAACGTTCAATTCGTGCTGGAGACTGCCCAGGGCTGGTTCGCCCGCAATCAAGTCCACCCCGGAATGGTAGTCCGCTCCCAGTACGGGGCACTGCGAGACCTTGACTGGCTAACGCTGCGCCCGGCCAAACGCAGGTGAACCAATGAAAGTCGCCCTGGCGCAGATCAACACCACGGTCGGGGACCTGATCGGCAACGAGGCCGCCATACTGGCGTCCTACGCGCGGGGCGTTGCGGGGGGGGCGGACATTGTCGTCGCGCCGGAGTTGGCCATAACCGGCTACCCACCCCGAGACTTGCTGCTCCGCGACGTGTTTGTCCGGCGAAACCTTGATGTCCTCGATCGTCTCGCGAGCCGGACGGGGAAGGCGGGTTTGTTGGTCGGCTATGTGGGCGAGAATCCAGTCCGGCCTGGTCGTGGGGTGACTAACTCGGTTGCATTGCTTCAGGGCGGGCGGATTGTCGCCACCAGAGCAAAGACGCTGCTTCCGACGTATGACGTATTTGACGAGGACCGCTATTTCGAGCCGTCCGCGAGCAACGTGCCGGTGGAGTTCAATGGACACAAACTGGGCTTGACCGTGTGCGAAGACCTGTGGAATGACGAGTGCTTCTGGCAGAACCGGCGCTACCGCCGAAATCCCGCCGCTGAACTCCGGAACGGAGGCGCTGAGATTCTGTTCAATGTCTCGGCGTCGCCATGGCATCTGGGCAAGAACCGCACGCGCCACGCCATGCTAGCCAATCTGGCGGCTAAGCTCGGATGCCCCCTTATCTACTGCAATCTCGTAGGAGGCAACGACGAGCTGGTGTTTGATGGATGCAGTCTTGTGTTCAACAAGGAAGGGACGCTAATCGCCCGCGCGGCTCAGTTCCGGGAAGAGGTTGTGTTGGCCGCTACCGAGACCGACACCGCGGCGCCGATCGACTCAACGGTGGACGAGGAGAAGGTGTATCGGGCGCTGGTTATGGGTTTGCGGGACTATCTCGTCAAGTGCGGCATTGGAACCGTATTGCTGGGTTTGAGCGGAGGAATCGACTCGGCTTTGACCGCGGTCATCGCGGCCGAGGCTCTTGGCCCGGAGAACGTCTGGGGAGTCTCGATGCCTTCGCGGTATTCGTCGCGGGGGAGCCTTGATGACGCGAGGCTGCTCGCCGCGAATCTGGGCATTCGATACGACGTCATTTCAATTCAACCCGCGTTTGAATCCGTGCTGGGCCAGCTTGCGCCGTTGTTCGCTGGTCGCCAGTTCAGTGTGACCGAGGAGAACATCCAAGCCAGACTCCGCGGCATGTATCTGATGGCGCTATCGAACAAGTTCGGCGGGCTCTTGCTCAACACGGGTAACAAGAGTGAGACGGCTGTCGGCTATTGCACGTTGTACGGTGACATGTGCGGAGGCCTGGCGGTAATAAGCGACGTGCCCAAGACAATGGTTTATCAAGTCGCGCGCTGGGTGAATCGCCAACGCGAAATAATCCCAGCATCCACAATCGCCAAGGCGCCCTCGGCCGAACTGCGCCCCAATCAGACGGACCAGGATACGCTGCCGCCGTATGACGTGCTCGATGCGATCCTGGAGGAATACGTAGTGCACGGGCGCCCGGCGTCTGAGATTGTCTCGGCCGGTTTCGACACGGCGACGGTCAGGCGCGTGGTGAGGATGATCGATGCGAGCGAGTACAAACGCCGGCAGGCGGCGCCCGGTCTCAAGGTTACGAGCAAGGCATTCGGGATGGGACGGTGGATGCCCATCGCACAGCGATATCAGGAATAACAGGTTGGGTCGCGGCGCGAGTTGTTGTGAAGTCGGCGCCCTGGACGAAGCATCATGTGGTGCGCCGCCTCGGCAATTCCAACAGTGGGATTGAATATCGAGGCCGTGCGCTTTAAGATTGGTGTATGAAAAAAGTCGCTGTCATATTGTCCGGCTGCGGCGTTTTCGATGGCGCCGAGATTCATGAATCCGTTCTCGTCTTACTGGCGTTGGATCGCGCCAATGCCGACGCAATCTGCGCCGCGCCAGACATCGACCAGCATCAAGTTGTCAATCACATGACAAGAAAACCCGTCACAGGCGAGCGGCGTAACGTGTTGGTGGAGTCGGCGCGAATCGCGCGGGGCAACATAATCCCGCTGGCCAAGCTCAAGGTGCAAGAAGTGGATGCGGTGATTGTGCCTGGCGGGCTCGGGGCAGCTCAGAACTTGTGCGACTTCGCGCTGGCGGGTGCACACTACGATGTGCGACCTGAAGTGGCGCGTGTGTTGCAGGAGGCGCACATGGCCGGCAAGCCGCTGGGTTTCGTCTGCATTGCTCCGGCAATCGCCGCCCGACTTTTCGGTTCAAAGAGCGTCGAACTAACCATTGGGACCGATTCGGGGACCGCGCAGAAACTGCAAGCGCGGGGGGCCCGGCACATAAGCTGTCCTGTGCGCGACGTGGTGGTGGATCGAAAGCTCAAGATTGTGACCACGCCTGCGTACATGTTGGCCAGCCGAATAACCGAGTCAGAGGCTGGAATCAACAAGCTAGTGCAGGAGTTGTTGGAGATGGTTTGACGCTGGCAAGTTCCGCTGGTAGAAACCGAGCCGTGCGCGGTCGTCGTCATCTCAGTCTCAGATGTCGACCTCGTGTTTTCCAGACTGGCTTTTGCGCGACCAGCGGGCACGCTGGGGCGATATCCAATGAAGAAACGGCCCATAGCCAAGTATCGGCGAGTGCTGCTCAAACTCAGCGGATGCGCCTTGGCCGATAAGAACGGCATCGGCATCTGCCCGTCGGCCGTGATGTCTCTGGCCCGGCGCGTTCGCGAGGTGCGCGCTCTCGGCGTGCAGGTGGCCATAGTGGTTGGAGGCGGCAATATCGTGCGGGGCGCCAAAGCGAGCGCCGGCGGCATGGAACGGGCGACGGCGGACTATATGGGGATGCTTGCCACCGTGATCAACGCGCTGGCACTGCAGGACGCCCTCGAACGGATCGGAGTGGCGACACGCGTCCAGAGCGCCATCACAATGCACCAGATCGCGGAGCCACTCATCCGCCGTCGGGCCGCGCGGCATCTCGAAAAAGGCCGGGTTGTCATTTTCGGCGGCGGGACCGGCAACCCATATTTCTCGACCGACACAGCGGCGGCCTTGCGAGCGACCGAGCTCGGGGCCGAGGTCCTGCTCAAAGCGACTGGCGTGGACGGCATCTATGAGAGCGATCCGCGCGAGAATGCAAGCGCGCGCCGGTTTGACCACATCAGCGTGGCCGAGGCTTTGGAGCGCCGTCTCAAGGTCATGGACGCCACGGCGTTCTCGCTCTGTCTGGAGAGCCGGATGCCGATTGTTGTGTTTGATTTCTCTCAGCCGCACAGCATCCGTCGAGTCGTCCTGGGCGAGAAGATTGGAACGCTTGTGACGGCTAGGCCGGAACCTGACACGCGCCGCCGAGAACAAAGAACCTCCGGAAAACCCTGATCTATGACACTTGACGAGATTCTGTTGGAAGCTGAGGAGAAGATGGAGAAAACCGAGCGGGTCGTCGTGCATGAGTTCGCGGGCGTCCGCACGGGCAAAGCTTCTCCGGCTCTTGTCGAGAACATCATGGTAGAAGCCTATGGCGCGCAGATGCGCGTGCGCGAGCTGGCCGGCATCATCGCGCCCGAGCCGCGGATGTTGGTGATCCAGCCCTGGGACGCCTCGATGCTGCACCCGATCGAGAAGGCCATCCAGAAGAGCAATGTCGGCCTGAACCCGGTCGTGGACAAGAAAGTCCTGCGCATTGTTTTCCCGGAGCTGAGCACCGAGCGGCGCCAGGAGTTCACGCGGATTGTCAAGAAGATGGCTGAGGACGGGCGCGTTGCCGTTCGACACATACGACGCGAGGCGATTGAGCACTTGAAGAAGGCGTCCAAGGCTGGCGGAGTGACTGAAGACGAGGAGAAACAAGCCGAAAAAGAGGTGCAGAAACTGCACGACACTTACATCGGCAAGATCGACGCCCACCTTGTTCAGAAGGAAAAGGAGATAATGACGGTCTGACCTCGTACGCCGCGTGCCGAGGCATCTTTCACGCTGCAATCGGCCCTCTCTTCGACCGGACGGCGTCGTCCCTCGGATCCGACTGCCTGTCGTCTGGAGTAGCCCGGCCCCACTTCCGCCGGTACGGCGGCAGCCGTAACGCGGACGATTCTGCCGTCTACCTACCGGAGCAAGCGTGACGGCAGTGGCACCTTAGTGGTCATGAACGCAAATACGGTGACGTTCGCGGCTAGGGATTTTGGGCGCAGGCGAGGCGGGAGCGACGAGCATACCCGCCAGAGGTCTGTGAGGAGCGAGCAACGAAGCCT
>JAXDCU010000467.1:0-5055 GCA_034677645.1 Verrucomicrobiia bacterium | reverse complement strand
TCCACGCCAGCAGTATGAGAAGCGTGGCATGGAGGTGAATGCCGATACCGGAAATGCGTGCGATGCGCCAAGACCATTTCATTAAGTCGCTCTTCTAACCGATGTAACCGACCGCCCATGAGACAAGTCTCTGAGCCACAACGTTCAATAGTCGTTCTGAGCTGAAATGTCCGGAGGCAGCGACCCGGTTCGGTCACGGCCTGTTACTGCTTCGATGGCAGGATGGTTCCCAGAGTCCATGACCTCGAACCGGATCAGACCTCCATATCGCATGAACGTTTCCACGTTCTGTAGGACCCAGTCAGGTTCCGTGCCTTGTACCCATTCTGGGTGAGAATCCGGCACGCATAGTACGAACGTTGACCACTAACGCAGTAAGTCACGATCTCGCTCTCTTTTGGCAATTGGTTGAGCTTCCCGCGAAGCTGATCGAGCGGAATGTGAATTGAACCTGGAATGTGCCCAACAGCCCGTTCCTCAACTGTGCGCACGTCAAGCAACACGGTTTTGCCGGGGTCAACGGAGCGCAGATCGCTCCACTGAATCAGGAGTGAGTCGCCTTTCAGTACGTTCTGGGCCGCCATGCCCGCAATGTTCACCGGGTCCTTCACCGAGCCGAACGGGGGCGCGTAGGCAAGCTCGAGGTCCGCCAGGTCATTGACCGTCATCCCAGCTTTGAGCGCCGTCGCAAACACATCGATGCGCTTATCTACGCCCTCGCCTCCAACAGCCTGAGCCCCCAGTAGCCGGCCGGAATCCGGATCGAACAGTATCTTCAGAGCGATGGGCTTTGCGCCTGGATAGTAGCTGGCGTGAGCGACTGGGTGCAGATGCAACGCTTCGTAGCGCATGCCAACACGCTGGAGACATTTCTCATTGGCCCCGGTGCACGCAGCTGTCAGGCCAAACACCCGAACGATGGCCGTACCGAAGGTCCCAGTGTAGCGAGCAGGACGACCGAACACATTGTCCGCGGCGGATCGTCCTTGGCGACTGGCCGGCCCCGCCAGCGGCACCAACGCCAGTTCGCCCGTGACAGCGTCACGCACTTCTATGGCATCCCCAACCGCCCAGATGCGCGGGTCGCTGGTCTGAAGACGCTCATCGACACAAATGCCGCCTCCCGCGCCCAAACTCAGACCCGCGCTTCTTGCCAGACCCGTATCTGGCCGGACGCCCAGAGCGAGTATGACGATGTCCGCCGGGAAACCGCGCCCGCTCCTGAGCACCACAACGGACGCCCGCGCTGCATCAGTTGGATCGGGTTCCGCGAAAGCCGTGACTGGATCGTCGAGCGATAGCACGACTCCGTTCGAACGCAGTTCCTCGTTAAGCCAGTGAGCCATCTCAGGGTCGAGCGATCCCATAACCTGCGGCATGGCCTCGACCACGGTCACGTCGAGGTTTCGGCGTTTGAGTTGCTCGCTCATTTCCAAACCGATGTAGCCGCCGCCGACTACGACGGCACGCTTTGTCCGCGGGTCCCGCAGCCACTCAGTGATCTCTTCAACATCCGGCACGCTCCGAACCGTGAAGTGACCGGGGCGTTCTATCCCGGCAATGGGCGGCTTGATCGGCGCCGCGCCAGTCGAGAGTATTAGTGCATCATAGGCCTGGTCGTACTCGCGGCCCGACTCAAGTTCACGCGCCCTGACACATCTGGCGGCGCGGTCGATTCCAATCACTTTGGTGCGGACTCGCACGTCCAGATTGTAGCGAGCGCGCAGTGTGGCCGGGGTCTGCAGGAGCAACGCATTCCGTGCGGCTATTTCTCCTCCAACGTAGTATGGCAAACCGCAGTTTGCGAACGACACGTGCGAGCCCCGCTCGAACACGATAATCTCCGATTCCTCGGAAAGTCGACGAGCGCGAGCGGCCGCGCTGGCGCCGCCCGCAACACCACCAACAACCACTAACTTGAACGCACTCATTTCAATGGCACCGGGTCGAACCGAGTTATCGTGTAACTGATGTGAGCTTGCCTCCGGCAATAAGAGATACCGATCCAACCGCCGTTGAAGACCAAGTCATGACGTGGCAAACGGCGGATGGCTTTGTTTCCAGCGCGCGCGCAACTCGGAGTGAAGGCGCTTGCGAAAAGCCAAAGGCAGCTCATATGGCCGGCCCGACTTGTAAAGCGTGATGGTCTTGCGGATGTTGTCCACCACCACTTGGCACGGACTGCAGCCGGCCAAGTGCCGCTCCAAATCCGCGCACAATCCACGGTCGATGTCGCCATCGACATAGTCGTTAAGCATGGCCAGAAGATCGTCGCATTTCATGTTCCGGACTCGACACATTCACCCAGTTTCACTCCAAAACGCAGCGCACCGTCAGCCACGTCTCCGCTCCTGAAACGAGCCGCCACGGACGAAAAAGTTACGGACTAACTCACTCATCTGAATGGCGATGAGGAGCAAGTCGCCGCCCCGCGTCCCCAAAAATCCTGGTGAGATGCTCGCGCAAACGCAGCCGCGCCCTGAGCAAGCGGACTTTGACATTAGCCTCAGTGACACTTAGCGCCGCGGCAGTCTCCCTAATCGACAGCCCCTCGACATCCCGGAGCAGAAAGACAAGCCGATGCTTCTCGTCTAGTTCGCCGAGCGCTTCCTCGACAACACGCCGGGTCTCGTTGCGCTCAGCAAGCCGTTCCGGGGACTGAGTCCAGTCGGCAATGAACTCCGGGTGCGGCAGAGCCTCTGCTCCGTCCGAGTCCGACTCGGAAGCCGGCGCCTCATCGACGGCAAGGCCACTGGCGCCGTTCCGTCCATCGCGCTTGCGGATGACTTTCAGCGCTGCGTGAGTGGTAATGCGCGAAAGCCACGTCGCGAAGCTAGCCTCCTGGCGGAATCCAGCCAGATTCTCTAGCGCGCTCAGGAATGTCTGCTGCGTCACGTCCTCGGCATCCTGCTGGTGCCGCAGAATGCGCCAGGCGAGCGAGTAGATGCGCCGCTCGTGGCGCGAGACCAGGGCCTCGAACGCCTGCAAATCGCCTTCCTTGGCGCGGCGAACCAAAGCCGCATCGTCATGCTCGTTCGTCATGGGCATGCTTATAGTCCTTCAGGATTGGGGGCAGGCGGCCCGTCGGAGGTTCCGGGCACTGTCTTGCGAGTGCGTCTGATCATTTCAGCGGCATTTGTGAGCGTCTTGAGAACGTCTGGCGGAATTCCGTCCAGGAGCCCCGCGGCGGCAAGGCACTTGCACCGTTCCTCGAGTGCTTTGTCGGCATTCCGTTCTCGGGAAAACCTGGACTGCGCAAGTTCGCTCCTCGAGCGCAACAATGAATAGACATCGCCGCTCAAAAGGGCGGACGTGTCAATTTGCATCTTCTCTCTCTCGAGGTCCGCGGCGAAGACTTCCTCGCCGTTGATAGGGCTGGATGGATACTTGGGAAACATTATCGCGGCTTCGGGGCAGACTCGGGCGCAGGCCGGGCAGTTGTACTTGCAAGCGGCCGGGTTCAGAACTTGGATGCGTTTCTGAGCGTCCACACCATACACCCCAAACAGGCAGAAGTTCAGACACTGCATGCACTGGGTGCACCTGTCGAAATCGATCACTGGAAACCACGGCCGCCATTGCTCCGCGCCAGAGCGTTCCTGCTCCTCTCCAGTCGACACATCCGCGCTTGCGGGCGTGACGGCGCATTCCGGTCCGCCGGCGGTGGCGGGCCGCGGCAAAGCCGCCACCGCTTCTTCTGGAGTGAGGACCCGCAGGTTGACAATCGTGGTTCCGCTCGCAGGCAATGGCGCGCCCGCCGCCGCAAACAGCCAGCGAACGGCACGCGGATAGCACGCAATCACGACACAGTGACCGCTTTCCGCCAGACTCCCCAACGATGGGTCGCGGCGCGCCGCCAGACCGCACAAGTCGGGCCCTGTCTGGAAGGGAAGACCTGTTTCGCGCAAGTGGCGCTGCACGGCCTGTTTCACGTGGGCCGGCAAGACCTGAGCTTGCGCGCATTCGCAACATAAGATGCGTGGCAGGTCGTTCACATCGATTTTCTTCAGACGATATCACCTTGGCCAGTCGTTGGCGATTCCGTTTGTTGCGCGGTCTTCAGCGTTAACAATGCAGATGGACAAACCACTGATTACTGCATGGATATGGCTTCAGCCTGCCGACCCCGGAGTCCTGGGGTCAAGATGCGAGCTGGCGCGGACGCGGGCTGAAGACGCGGGCTTGTCAGCCGCCCCGTCCTCGTGCTTGATTGGACGCGTGGAAGTCATAATACGACCTGACACCGCGGGCGCCGCGGACTTGGTGGCAGCTCTGATTGCGGGGGAGTTGCGGGCTAACCCGCATCTTGTGCTGGGATTGGCCACCGGTAGCACGATGGAAGAGGTTTATGCGCGGCTGGTGGCTTTCCATCGTCAACCGGAGGTTTCACTCGATTTCTCGCTTTGTCGCACGTTCAACCTCGATGAATACGTGGGGCTCAGTCCGGACGATCCGCACTCCTACCGCCACTACATGGACAGCCACCTCTTCAATCTCGTGAACATCGACCGCCGAAACACCCACCTGCCAAATGGCCTGGCGCCCGATCTCGATAGCGAGTGCCGCCGTTATGAAGAGAAAATCCGCGAGTTCAACGGCATCGATTTGCAGTTGCTCGGCATAGGTCGCGCCGGTCACATCGGATTCAACGAACCGCTTTCCGCCCTTCGGTCGCGCACTCGCGTGAAGGCGCTCTCGCCCACCACGCTGGCCCAGAACATGCCGCTGTTTGGCGACGCGGATCGCATGCCGCGCCGCGCCATCACGATGGGGGTTGGGACGGTTCTCGAATGTCGTCGCTGCTTGCTCCTCGCCACTGGAACCCACAAGGCGGAAATAGTCGCGCGGGCGGTTGAGGGCCCGCTGACGGCCATGATCTCAGCCACCGCTCTGCAGTTGCATCCGCGATGCACGGTTGTTGTGGACGAGGCCGCGGCCGCGAAGCTGGAGGGCGCCTCCTACTACCGTTGGATTTTCGAGAACGAACCCGAGTGGGAACCATTCCGCAATGCTAGTGGCGCCGGCCAGTCTTAGTGGTCATGAACGCAAATACGG
>JAXDCU010000466.1:0-17293 GCA_034677645.1 Verrucomicrobiia bacterium | reverse complement strand
GACACTCCAGGTTTCAGCGCCGTCTGGCCAAGCGCGCCTTGCCAGAGCGTCTCGCCTGTTTGAGCGCTTGCTATCCGCCCGCTCAGGAGCGCGTTTCCGATCGCCTCATCGGCTTTAAGTGAGATTTCGACCCGCACTCGGTTCGTGCCGGCAATGCAGAGTGCTTTCTCTATTTCAACCCCGCCACTCCGTGCTAGAGGCGGCCTCAGCAAGGTGAACGCAAGGGCGAGCAACAAAAGAGTCCGAGCCATGAGCCTGATTGATCCAGAGTTGTTGTCGAAGCGGACCGAGTATGTGGCAGTGGACGGCAGAATGTCAGCACAAAGAGCTCGAAGGCGCTTTCGTGGCCGCCCCCGCCGCGGACTGATGGTTTTCAGCTAACAAACCGCTCGGCCTGTCAGAAGGATATCGGTTTGCGTTTCACACGATAGTAACTCTGGGCGCCCGAGCCGGGCACCGTAGCCTTGAACTCGTTGTTCTCCAGGGAAGTGAATGTGGCGCTCACGCCGCTGAAAGACCCGGGCATGGCTCCCGCCCGATCAACCTCGAAGTCGGCGTCGGTGGCGCCAGGTCCGCCGGCGAAGTGGATTTCCACATTACCTTCCGCTGGAGCCGTGATACCCGTGAGCCGGGGCTTGTTCACGACGATCACTTTCATGTCGTCCACGTAAATGTTGCCCATGTTCGGCTCCTGGCGGAAACAGACATGGCTGATCAGCGCGGGAGCTTGCGCGTCGATTGCCGAGACGCTCGGTGACGATTCCGACACTCCATCGATCCAGAGCGTCGCTTTGGCGGTGTCCACGTCATGGCGCACAACGATGTTGTACGTGGTCCACAGGGGAAGATCGGTGAATGAGTATTCCGTGTAAGTGCTCTCGCCGTTCGAAACCAACAGGCGGAAGTAACCCTCCGGCACGCCGGCGATCCGAGTGGCGACTTGCATCAGTTGATCCGCCGTGGCTGCGCCTGAAGGAGCAAGAAGGACAAAAGCACCGTTGGAATCGCCCACCACGGGAGTGTCTCCCGCGTCAACCCACTGCGCCTTGAGCATGACGTAAAGCACCGCCCCGCTTCCCGGCAAGTATGGCCCGTGCGCCAGCGGCGCGGCTGCGTCGTCGGCCGAGCTCTTCGGCCGAATCCAAGCTTGCGCGTCGGAGGCCGAGGTCCGGAAATTGATGCTTTGCTGGCTGGAGTTGCGTCGGGTCCAAAAGCCCGGGCTGGAGGTCATGATGCTCGTATTCAGCGGATACTCGAAGTGCTCGCTGAAAACGACATTGGCCGCGGGGAGCACCATCACCGCGAATGAGACGGCAGTCGTGTGATCGTCGGGGTCGCTGACACTCAACGTGACAATACCGACGCCATCCGCGTCGGCTACTGGGGTCACAGTCGCGGTCCAATTCGTGCCGCTGACGTCAGATTCGAGGGCGACGTTTTCCAGCAGAGCGCTGCTGTAGTCAGCGATTGAGGCGGTTACGGTCAGGCTGCTGGCTGGCGTTTCGGTGTCCTCAACGGTGAACGGCACAACAACCGGAACATTCACCAACGTGTTCGTTGGCGGTAGCGTCGAAATCACAGGCGGGAAGTTCAAAGGCGTTACTGTAACAGTGAACGTTTGTTGGCCGATGTTGCCGTCCGAGTCCGTGACGCTCACCGTGATGTCCGCGGAGCCGACTGTGTCACCAGCGACGACATACACCGTTCGGTTCGAGCCGCTGCCGCCGAAGAAGACGTTTGCCGACGGCACAACTGCCTCCTTGGACGAGGTTGCCGTGGGCGTGGGCAAGGGAGTTGACGAGGCATCGTCCTCCGTGTCGTTGACGGTGAAGCTATTGGCAACCGATGTTTGGCTTGCGGCGACAGTTACGTCAGGAATCTCACCGATAACTGGTGGCGTGCCTAACGGGGCTGACACGGTGACATTGTCGATCCCTTGCAAAATGTTGCCGCCTCCGATCTTGGTGAAAGTCCACTTGAACCAAATCTCCTGGCCTACTTGCAGGTTGATCCCCGTGAAAGCCGCGTTCAGTCCGGCAACACGGTTCTCGGCAGCATTGCCATCGATGGCTGCCGCTCCCCCTGCAACGGGTGGCACAAACGTGAGACTCGATGGAGCATCGACCCAATCGCCCACGGCAAGCGATCCTTCGCCGGCGTTGAACACCTTGTAACTGACGCTGATGCTGCTGTTGACAGGGGTCCCACAGCGCCACTCCTCGCCATCGTAAGTGAGGGTAAGGTTGTTTACGACCTGCGCGCCGGCGTTGACCAAGCGCCAGCCCAAGAGAGTCTTTGTCGCCAAGACTGGCACGCCGCCCAGCGCGCGCTCAGCGCTGCCGCTGGAATCGAGCGCGTAGAGCGTTGTCGAAGCGCTCGAACCGCCCGTGGAAGCGGTGTAAGCCGTGTGAGGGATCAGACCGTCGGTGTTATTGCCGCGTACCAGCCTGGCAGAGTCCAATCGTCCGTCCGGCTGCCGCTGCTGCTTCCGAGCGTGTCGAAGTTCTCGGTGTAAGTGCCACCCGGCAGGATGTTGACCTGCGCCGTGCAGTGGACGAGTGCCGCCAAAAGAGCGGTCAAGATGAGATGGTGAGTCGTTTTCATCCTGAGTTGTGGTTGGGTGTTGGTGTTAGGTCCGAACAGGTTGTCCGTTTCAGCCAGATTACGCAAGCGTCAGAGTTCCCCCTTCTTCCCCACCTTCTTCGTCGCAACATGGTTGTCGAAGAACAAATACGTGCGAGTGCGGCCGTGGACCGGACTAGGCGGGATATCATCCTTCCACCCGACATATGGGCATCCCAATTGGTCAAGGTCCACGAGCATCCACGTGTCCGTAAGCGGAGCGACGGATTGGACTTCGCTTATCTTATGAGGCGGCTCCATTGGGGCGTCCTGGCCTGGTGGATAGCCAAAATGGGCGGAAATCCACGTTGGTCAGCACCGAGTAGCCGGGATGGTAAACACCGTAACAAGTGCGTTCGGCCATCGGTTCTGTCACAGGCGGTCGGTATCGTTCGAACGCGGGGCAGAAGAATACTTTCGCCACGTTCGTTTCGGGGGCGGTGGACGGCGCAGGAAGCGAAAGATAGGTGGCAAGATAATACATGAGTTCATACTTGTATCGAGTGGCGTCGCGGTAGCCAGGTCGCTGGCCGAAGTAAAGACCGTATATGGTGCCGGGGCCTGGCGGCAGGGTGTCATTGTTGTCGTCGATGAACATTTGCACCGCTAGACCGGTTTGCTTCAGATTCGAGATGCACTGGGTTTGGTGAGCCTTGGCCTTTGCCTTGGACAACGCAGGCAGCAACATCGCCGCGAGAATGGCGATGATCGCAATGACGACCAGCAACTCGATGAGCGTGAAGCCACGAGTCCACACTTTGCGAGGGATGCAATTTCGCGAGTTCAAGGCACGCTCCTTGTCTGGCGTCGCATATTGCTAGTGAAAGGGATTTGCGCCATTGAATCAACTCTCTATACTCTTCAGAAATACAAACACTGTGAAAACAATGCATAGACGAATTCGCAACTTGCGTCCAGATACACGCGCCTGCCGGGCAGTCGGTGGAATCCATGTGTTGATCGCGGCTTTCACCTTGCTCGTCAACACCTTGGTCCAAGCCCAAAGCGCTCCGACGCTGACCTCGGTCACGCCCAACTACAACGCAACGGGCGTTCCGCTCACATCGTCGCTGGTGTTCATGTTCGACCAACCGATGATGGATATGCCGGTCATCCTCGGCATGCCGCCGTTGATCGGCAATCTGGAGATTGTGCCGGCCGACTCCGAGCTGTCAGTGGAGGGCACGTGGAGCGAGGATGGCTACACGCTCACCTGCGCGTTCTCCCCGGATTGGCCGCCGAACACAACTATCACTTGGAAACTGAACCCGCCTGGCACTTTTGTGCCGCTCTACAGCGAGTCGTTTGTCGCTCTAGCCACGGTTTCCGGCAGCTTCACCACCGGCTCTGGCGGCGGCGGCGGCGACGAACCTCCAGCTCTAGTCTCCTCAACCCCGGCGGACGAGTCGCTTAACGTCGCGCTCGACGCTGTGGTAACGTTCCTTTTTGACCAGCCGATGAAGAAGATTACCACCATCGGCGACGCCGTGCAATGGGTAGAGACCGGCATTGACCCGGCCAACTTCGTCTACTCCTGGAGCGCGGACGGGCTGATTCTGACCTGCGACTATACTGGCGATTTCCCCGCCAGCACGGTTGTTGCATGGACGCTCAACCCGGAGTCGTCGTCGGTCAAGTTGGAGAGCGAAGCGACAGGCGAGCCGCTGCCCGATGACACCTACTCAGGTTACTTCATGACTGGCCAGGGCGGCGGTGGCGACGACTGCACACCCGATGGTATCCCTGACTACTGGGGCGGGTATTCCATATACAAGCAGGTTGAGTATCAGCAGACGTCCGGAAGCGATCCGGTTACCGCTCCTCCCACCCCCTACAACTTCGGCGTGTACATAAGCAGCCCGCGGCAAGGCCCCGTGGTTACCAGCGGTTCCGTGACTCCTCCAGGCGGCGCCAAGATCAACCTGGGAAGCGGCCCTATGAGCGGTTTCCACTACTTCAGTGACGAGCCAGCATCCGAATCGGACCTTAATACCAAGTATCCCGCTGGCAACTATGCATTGCGTTTCACCCGCGCTGGTGAAGCTGAGCGGGCCATCCAGATGACCCTGCCTACCGTCACCGTGCCGGTCCCGAAAGTCGCCAATTACGGGGAGGCGCAGGCTGTCAACTACGCGCAGAACTTCACGCTGCGCTGGAACTCTTTTGCCGGAGCCGGCGAGAATGATTTCATTTCGCTTGTCGTCACGGAGACAATGGGGAAGGTAGTATTCCAGGCGCCTGATCTCTGCGTGCCAAGAGAGCTTCCTGTTACCGCAACGTCAATTGTTATCCCGGCCAACACGTTTCAGAACAACAAGACCTACCAGGGGACCCTTGTGTTCGGTCGGATGTTCTACTTCTCGACAAACACGGTGCCGGAAATGGCCGGCAGCGGCATCCTGTCGCGTCAAACGCAGTTCGCGATCAAGACCGGCACTGGCGGAACCGGGACGCCCGCCACGTTCACGGGGTCTCGTCTTTTGCCGAACGGTAACCCGGAGATGACACTCACTGGCACTCCGCTAAGTCTTCATACGATCCAGCGCTCAGGCGCCGTCGGCAATCCGGCATGGACCACAGTGGGTGCCGTGACTATGAACGCGGCTGGGACTGCCGTCTTCGAGGACACACAAACCGACAAGGTGTTCCCCCTCTTCTACCGCGCCATAGCGAACTGAACCAACGGCAACCAGTCGGGTCCAAACCCGAGTCAGACGGCTGATGAGTGAACCGTATCGCGGACGGTTCGACCGCTCCCTCTCATCCGTGGATTGTGAATCTTGCGTCGGTGAACGAGAGCTTGCTCCCAGTTCGGTGTGTAAACCGGCCCGCCGGGGATGTAGCTCGTGTCCGATGCGCTTGGGATACCTTTTGGGACCCAGTTGGTCGGATTGTACCATGAGCCTGGGTTTGCCGAGGCTCCGGTGTGGGGACGCGTTCCACCGCGCCCACGTTTGTTGGGGCAAATCAGGGACCGAGTGGAATCCGTCCCTACCTGCCGGTTCATGGGGAGGCCAGAAAACCCAAGCTATGAACAGACTATTTGACCGCCGCTTCGCGCGAGTGCGGCAAACTCGATTTCGATCGGCCTACTGGAACAGCAGCGGCGCGAATTTGCGCAGATAGTCGCGCCAGTTGTCCCACGTGTGCCCACCATCGCTTTCACTATAAACCACGTCGAACTTGTGTTTCTTGAGCGTTTCGACCGTGGCACGGGAAGTCTCGACCAGAAAATCGCTTTTGCCGGTGGAAAACCATATGAGCTTTAGTCCTTCCTTCAGTTTTGGGTCGTCGAGCGTGGTTTTGTTGTTCTCTTCGAAGCTTGGCCCTTGCGGCTGGTTGCTACCCGGTCCACCGGTGATGCCAAAGATGCCAGAGCTGAAAACGCCCAGATAGGCAAACTTGTCCAGATGTGGAATGCCAATGTTCAGGGTGTGCGCCCCGCCCATCGAGAGGCCAGCCATGGCCCGGTTTTGGCGGTCGGTCAATACTCGGTAGCGCTTCTCCATCTGAGGCATGATGTCGGCGATGAACTCGGGTTCGAATCCGCCCGACAGTGACATCCCAAACCGAAACGGTCCCGTGTGCCCATGCGGCATTACGATTACCATTGGCTTGGCTTTTCCCGCGGCGATTAGGTTGTCGATGATGAAGCCAGCGCGCCCCACGGTGCTCCATGAGTCATCGGAATCGAACGCGCCGTGGAGCAAGTAGAACACTGGATACTTGCCTTCGCCAGATTCGTAGCCCGGCGGCGTGTAGACATGCAATCGGCGAAAGCGCTTCAGTTCCGAAGACCAGTAGGTCACCTCCGAAATCGCGCCGTGTGGCACGTCCTTGGTATCCAGCCAGTCCGCGCCTGGCACTTGGACCAGGCTCCACGTGTTCTCGTTGGACTCGCTCGTTTTGGGATTGCGCGGATCAATCACCGTCACACCATCGACGTTGAAACTGTAGCGGTACGCGCCGGGCGCCAGCGGACCTATTGTGACTTCCCACACTCCATTGGTGGCCTTCGTCATCGGCTTCGATTGGCCAAAGCCGGTTCCTGGGATGTCGCCACCGCCACTGAGCTGCGCTGATTTAGCGTCGGGCGCCAGAATCCTGAAGGTGATTTGCCGGTCTTCCAACACTTCAGGCGAAACAACTCGCGGGCCGTGCCGTCCGCGGGGTTGAGCCTGAGTTGATTGCGCGATTGCGAGCGCCGCAAGCGCGACGCTAACGATTACCAGGGAAGATTTTCGATGGAGTTGCATAATCATTTCGATGATGGGACCAAACACTGAAGACATTGCGGTTTATGTGAACTGAATCTCAGATTGCATCGCTGCATATCTTCTAATTCGCCTTGGCCTGTTCTCTGCGCCACGCATAGTAGGTGTCAAGAGCCCGGAGCTTTCCCAGGTTCGGCAGCGGCCTGGCGCCGGTCTCCCTTCCAAAGTACATGACCTTCATTTCTTTCTCATCAAACGGGGGCCACAGGGGAAGGCCCGCTCCGTTTGGATTTCCTGATTTCGCGAAGTTGACCCAATACGAGCTCATGAGGTTCGACATCGCGATGTCTTCAGGTCCGGAGGGCGCGCCCCAGCCGCCGAGGTTTCGGAACACGTACCCAATCTCGGCGGCGTGGCTCGCGCCATCAGACGACGATGCTGGATGGCAATCGAAGTAATACACGTAAGCCTTGTTTGCGCCCTTGGCGGACTGCAGCTCGGCCCAGGCCCACGTGTGCCAGGCGAATGCTGACTCCCGGAAGATGTCCTTCGAAGACTTGAAAGCCTCGGCGTCCGTGGCGTGCGGGTACGCCTTCAGAATGACATCCGCCGCGGGGCCGAACCCGTCTCGGACTTGTTTCTCGAACGACGCCGGCGTTGCTCCTGGCCGGACGAACATGGCGCCCTCGTCTGAGTTCGACCCAATTAGCACTGGTGTGTCGTTGAACTTTCCTGCTTCGTAAAGCTCGTATTGGTCACCCGGCAGCGTCTCGCCATCGGCAACTGGCCAGAACAGGCCAATGCCGACAACTGCTTCTTGTATCTCGCGAGCGCTCAAGGCACGAGCGGCCTTGATGCTGTTAACGCCAAGTTTGCGAAGGAAACCTATCCCTGCTTTCTCCGCCATCTGAAGCGAAGGCACGTTCTGGCCTGCTTCATTGCCGCGCTTGACCGGCGCCATCGAACCACCACTCTGCGAAATCGCCCGATGGAATAGGCCTTTGGCGGGCGGCACGACCGTGAGCATGCTCACGGAAATGGCGCCAGCGGACTCGCCAAAAATCGTCACCCGCGCGGGGTCGCCGCCAAACCGCGATATGTTGTCCTTAACCCATCGCAGAGCGGCGACCTGGTCTTGAATCCCATAGCTGCCGGAGCCTTTCCCTGATTCGGAGCTCAACTCAGGATGCGCGAGAAAACCAAATGGACCCACCCGATACGCGACGCTGACGAGCACAACGCCCATTTGCGCCAGTTTTGCGCCGTCATAGGCTGGGATGCTGGTCATCCCGCTCACGAACGCGCCGCCGTATATCCAAACCATCACCGGCAGCTTCTCATTCGCGCTCTTTGCCGGCGTCCATACGTTCAAGTAAAGGCAGTCCTCGCTCAGGTTTGTCGAGCCCCCCATGAATGCGACAAACAGCGCGTCCTGCATGGGTCCTGGACCAAACGAGCGTGCCTTTCGGATGCCAGTCCACGGTTTCACCGGTTGGGGCGGCTTCCATCGCAATTCATCGATCGGCGGCGCGGCGAATGGAATCCCTTTGAAACAGCGAATGCCCGTGTTCGCGTCGTATGTTCCTTCCAACTGTCCGCTGAGCGTCTCGACTCGTTCCTGAGCAACGACCTCGGAGACGAACACTATCGTGATGAGAAGCGCGAAAGCCTCAGCACGGCACCAGAGCGCTAAGTCTCTCGTGACAAGGCGGGCGCGTTTGGTTGCGGCTCGGCCGCGCTGCGTCAAATGGCCCCTAACCATTCTTCTGATTGACTTGTTTTGTCCACAACGCGTCAAGATGAAACACAACTTGCCATGAACCGCGATGGTTTGCCGCTGAGATTCTCGGCGAACGACTGCCCCCAGGTTGACGCGCCCTAGTGACATTCCTACACTACCGTCATCAATGACCAATCAACCGCTTTCAGGTCAGGACATATGGAAGGAACACAGGCTCATCGAGTCATATGATGTGGACATTATGGGCCGGCTCCGTGCAGAAAGGCTTTTCGCGTACTTGCTGAGCGCGGCATGGAGCCATGCCCGATCGACACAGTACGGATACGACCAATTGTCAGCGCGGAATCTGATGTGGGTGCTGGTAAAAGCGCAGATAGCAATAAAGCGACTGCCAATCTGGGGTGAGCGAGTATTAGTTCAAACGTGGGGCAAAGGGATGGTGAAACTTTACGCGCTCCGCGATTTCACGGTTACTTCACCAACAGGGGGAAAGCTGGTTTCAGCAACATCCGCGTGGGCAATACTAGACAGGGCAACTGGCAAATCCCAACGATTTCACGAAAAGCCTGGAACATTCCAATGGCGGCCGGGAATGGACGAGATGCTGACCAATCTGAAAAAAGTGCAGGCATCGAGCAACGGCCAGTGTGTTGCGCGATACCGTGTACTCTTCTCGGACCTTGACGTAAATAGGCATGTTACCGCCGCAAGATACTTGCAATGGATGATAGACAGCCATCCATACGAGCGACTCGAAGCCGTACAGGCAAAATCAATTGAACTCAGCTTCCTATCGGAGGCGCGACCGAACGAGAAAGTAGAAGTGTTTTCGGAGGAAAAGGCAGATCAGGAATTGTGCTCGGTGCGGCGCATAGGAGACGGCAAGGAGCTTTGTCGCGGGAGGTTCGAGTGGCGGCGGGCTTGTGGAGCGTAGCGCGCGTTTGCCTGTCGCGTTTTGCCTTGCAACCGTAGCCCGTTGCTCGTAGGATGCGAGCACTTGTAGAAGCTAGCGCCGGTTAGTTCTGGAACTTTCGCGCCTCCATGAAAGCCCGATGGAGAACTGCCTGCGAGCTTGAGAGCCTCGAACCTCGGGTTCTGCTTTCTGGTGAGGGGGGATTGGCGTACTCCGGGCCAGCCGCCAACTGCGTCCCCTGGGAACAAGCCTCACTGGAGTTACAGAAAACCCCATTCGCTGAGCAAACCCCGACACAACTTTGGTCTGACATCTCTTACGCCCAGGACCTGCGAGCTGGCAACATCCTAAGCGGTGTTCCGCAAACACAACTCACATCCGCCCAGCAGCCAACGAAAACCGCCAGAGGCGCAGATGGTAGCAATGAAGCAGCGATGCAGGAACAGGTCGATCCCGTTTTGTTGCCGTGGCGCGCTGTGACGGAACTGTCAAGTGCGCAACCGTTGTCGCCAACCGGCGCCGACGCCTCCGTGACGAATCCCTCGGCGGCGCAATTGACCGAGACATTGCGTGCGGCGAATGCGCCCCCGGCCGAAGGAGTGAATTCGGCCGATGCACGAGCTTTGACTGGCAGGCGGGTGACTGGGCACGGACAAGTGGTGCTTGCCGGACCAGGTGGGGGCGGCCCGGTGGACATCTTAAAAGAGATCGTCGAGGGTCTCGACAACTACAAGAACGGGACGTGGAGTGGCACGGTTACAGTGGCGTTGGGTGATGTGGTTCTGGGCGGCTTCCTCGAACTCGAAGCGCCGGAGTTGGAATTCGTCATCACGTACGCCGGTGGCAAGTGGACCGGCAGTGTAACCGTTTCGTGCAGGCATGCCGAGTTCGACTTCGGCGGCACCGTGACCGCGGAGATCAGCGACGGTGACGACGCCGACGAGGCGGCGGTGACGGGAACGTATGCGATCGATTCAACGGATAGCGAAGGAGGTATCTTCAGCTTCAGCCTGGACAAGTTCAGCCTGACCGTGGCTGAGGTATTTCAGGCGACGGCCGAGGGAGTCGCGATCACCTATGCCCCTAAAGCCACCGGACCTCAGACCCTCGCCACGCTCGACAAAGGCACGATCTCCTTTCCGAAGCTGGACATTTCGGGCGAGCTGAGCGCCTTGGAGGTGCGGACTGACGGGTTTGTTTTCGGCCGGCTGACAATCACAAAGAGCGGCTCGATAGGTCTGGGCTCGATTCTGGAGTTTGAAGAGGGCCTGAGCGTCGAGGTGGCCAACTTCAGCTACATTCGGGAGCCGGGCGGCTCCCCCACGATCGCGGGGACGATTGCCGTATTCGCCCCGAGCGCCGAACTGTTGCCCGGCAACGCCACTTTTACCGCCAAGGCGACTGATGGTGATGACGCCGACAAGGAGGGGTTGAGGGCGGAATTCACGTTCAAGGATGGGCAGGCGCAAGGTCTGGTGTTCACCGCTGACACATTTGAGATCAGCTTGGGCGAGTACTTGCGGTTCGAAGGGGAGAACGTGTCGATCTATCCTGAGGCGTCGGGCGACGCGTACGTTGTCAGTTTCGAGTCGATTGGCGCGACGGTCACGGCCGCGTCGTTCACAATTACCGGCACAGGCCGCAACTTCGGCATCACGGCGGAAGGCGAGCTTAAGCCGTTCGACAATCCGACGGGTGATCCGGCGCTGCGGTTCGGGGTGGAATTGGATTTCGACGCGGGAACCAGCGGGAAGCTGGGTTGGCCGTCGTGGATGCCGATCAAGATCACCGAAATCGGCCTTTCGTGGCGGGACATCCAATCGGACCCGACTGATTTCAGGATTCGGCTTTCGGCGTCCGTGGACAGCCTTTACGGTCTCAAAGGACTGACATTCAGCGGCAGTGTCGAGGGCGTGGTGATCGACATCGGCAAGCTAAAGCGGGGCGAGTTCCCGATCGTTGACATCGAGTCGGTCAGCGTTCAGGTGTCGGGCTCGTTGTTTGGCGGCCAGATTCGGGCCACGCTCATCGTCGGCATCGCGAAGCTGGACGCTGACAAGCAGTTGATCGAGCCGGGCGAGCTGACGGAGCCGACGTACCGGGTGCTGTACGCTGGCATCGAAGGCGGATTCACCTTCGGCGGTTTGGCTGGGCTGACGCTTCGGGTGGGCTTGTGCGAGCTGGGACCACTTGAGTTCTACGTTGAGGCAGCGATTCCAATTCTGATCGACCCTTACACTGGCCTTACAATTGACCGGCTCAGAGGCGGGGTGAGCTTCGCGACGGAGCTGCCGGTGCCAGCCACGGCATTGGACTTGCGAGGTAAGTCGTTCATGCCGCCGTCGTCGATGGACGCTGCCGCGTGGAAGAGCAAGATGCTGCGTCAAGTGGCGGCCTTGATGCGCGCCGGCGGATCGTTCAACGACGTGTTCAGTTTGCCAATGGTGATCACCGCCGGCGTGGACATTTACTCGAGCTACTTATCCAAGTACGTGCTGCGTGGAACGGCCGATCTTCAGTTGGACACCAGTGGCCGCATACTTATTAGCGCCGCTCTCGTTTTCGGCAACACGCTCAGCGTGCGCACGTGGTTCTACGGCGACTTGAGCAAGATTCCCCAGGGCCAGGGCCGGTTCCTGATCCTGATGGACATGCCGGAGAAGACCGCATTCACGGACCCGGTTTTCTCGGTCGGGGGCGAACTGGCATTTCGGTTCTTCCGCGTGGTGTCGATGACGGACACGTTCAGCGTGTCAGGTGGCGGGGCGCAGACGTTTTCCCTCACCGAGTCGCCGCGGAACGTGGATGGCGTGCTTGTGACGGTGAACGGCGTGGAGACGGACGAGTACACGATCAACCCCGTCACACGCCAGATAACTTATAAGGGCGGCTCCTCGGGCACGATGAAAGTTACTTATGAGGCCGCGGAGGACTTGGCCGACATCACGGAGGCGATTGGCGATCCGGACATTGGTTTTCAAATCAAGGTGTCTGGGTTTGCGCGCCGGAGCACGCCTGTGGGCGGTTTGTACGCGCAGTTCAACGGCTCGGTGGCGCTTACGTTCGAGGTGGGGCGGTTCACCGTGGATTTCTCGGCTGACGTCGAGGTGTCGTTCCTGGGCCAGATCGGGAAGGGGGCGGGACAGTTAGTGTTGAATTACAACGCGGACACCGACTCATTCGAGGTCTGGGGCGCGCTCAAGGTTGGGGCCGGCGACGGTCTGGCAAAGTTGCGCCAGTTCGGGCTTTACCTGGAAGGGACCGCGACGCTCGCGCTCAACACGACGGCCACGGTGAAAGTCGCGGGGATAACCTTCCCCGGCGCCGAGGGGGCTTCGCCGCAGTTCGAATTGATCCAGCTCAAGCCGCTCAGCTTCAGCCTGACGTTGTTGAACATCAGCGCTCGGTTCCAGCCGTCTGGCTGTCCGTCGGCCCTGTTCTATTTGCGCGGCGATTTCATGCTCGAGTTGAGCGCGGCCGGCTTGGACATCGTGGCCGTGGGCGACCTCTTGGTCGGGACCTCCGCAAAACCGATGCTGACGATGCACGGCGAGGCGCTTCTCAAGGTGGATGGGAACGGTCTGGCGGCGCGGATGCTGTTGAGGTTGGACGCGTGTCTGGTGCCCGAGGTTGGTTTTGACGCCCAGTTCGAGTTGGTCATGAACACGACCTTCCGGGACGTTGACATCGTTATTCCCAAGGACTTTGCCGCGTTCGACGGCGAGCGGACGGTGGGCGAGCAGCGCCTGGTGACGATCTCGGCTGGCCCGCCGGGATTCGATGGAGTGCCGGGCGCGGCGAAGTTCTACGTGGTGATTACAGGGGAAGGATCGCTTCGGCTGGTTGAGGTCTTCCGGCTCGAAGGCAAGTTCAGATTCGAATTCAGCGCAGACAAAGGCGGGCTCGAGCTGAACCTCCAGATCAAAGCCTCAATGTCGGTTCTGGGCGTTTCGCTTTCCGTCGAAGGCGCAGCGGCGCTCTACCTCGAAGCGGACGACCCTGGGCTGGCGCTGTGGCTGCGGGTGGGCACCCGCAGCTTCAGCATTCCACTGATATTCACTGCCACGGGCACATTCGAGCTCCAGTTCAATTCGCGCAAGACGCACAGCTTCATACCCCCCAACGACAAGACGATCACAATCACGCCGAGCACGTTCCAGATCGCGGTCACCGACTTCACTTTGAGCCTGCTGGGTGGCGCGCTCGAGTTCAAGGGCAGCGGCCGGATTCGGGTGCAAGGCAGCCTGCTCCGGTTCGAGTTCAACGTGGGCTTCGACTTCTTCGGCGTCGCCCGCTTGAACACCGAGGCCTGGTTCCAGTCGGACGGACAGTTTTACCTAAACATCACGGGCGGGCTGGACCTGTCGGCCTCGGGCAATGGTGTCGAGGGTGAGATTGGTCTGACCATTTCGCATCTGAGGAAGGCTGGCAATCCGTTCGGCTTCGACTTCTCGCTGTCAGGCTACGTCGAGGGCAGTTTCAAAATCGCCGAGGTTGACGTCGGGAGCCTCCGTGTAGGTCTCAAGTATGAGGACGGCGCGATTTGGCTGCGGGTCTCGGTGAGCGAGGCCAGTTGGGACTTCAAATTCGGCACACTCAAGAAGCCCGCGACGGTCTACCTGGCGGGACTGGGCTTCACGGGCCACGAAACCGAATGGCAACCATATGGGGCGTCGGTCGGTTCCGGGCTGGTGAGCGACGGCGTGCTCTATCTAAACGCCGGACCGCGCGCCACGTTCCGGAATCTCGAAGGTTCGCAGAAAAACGAGTCCTTCACTATCGAGCGCGTAAGTGCTGACGCAGTCGGGGAAACGGTTCGCGTCCTGGCATTCGGCCGCCAGCAGGACTTCAGCGGAGTCAGGAAGATCATGGTTGCGGACGCTGGCGACGGCAACGACACGTTGTTGATTCTGACGCCGGTGACCTCGCCGGTCGAATTCCATGGCGGCGCGGGCAATGACACGGTCTTTCACCAAGGCACTGGTGGCGCCGCCGTCAACGTGCTCGAAGGCGGCGACAACGATGACACGCTGTACGTGGCGTCCACTGTCACGGCGGTAGTAAAGTTGTCCGGAGGGGCCGGCAACGACACGCTGACAAACCTCGGTTCGGCGGCTGGCACAGAGCTTTCCGGCGGGAGTGGCAAAGATACGATCCACGGTGGTCCAGCCGGCGAAACAATCAAAGGCGATGCGGACGACGACGTCATCAGAGGCGGCAGTGGAAACGACATCATCTGGGGTGGTCCTGGCGCGGACAAACTCTACGGCGAAGCCGGACGCGACATCCTAATAGGCGACGACGGCACGGTCACCGGATCGCTGGATGGCACGTTGATTATCTGGACTGGCGGCGACGGCGCAGCCGACGAATTGAGAGGCGGCGAAGAGAATGACATCATTGTCGGAGGCGCCGGCAACGACCATCTCTGGGGCGAAGGTGCGGCTGATCTGCTGTTCGGAGACGACGTAGACCTCAAGGTCGTGGGCGGTGCCGTGAGCACACTCACGCTTTCCGCCACGGCCGGAGCGGATAAGCTCGAAGGCGGGTCTGGCGATGACTCGCTCTACGGCGGCGCGGGCAGTGACACCCTTCTCGGCGGCGCCAACGACGATTCGATTTTCGGCAACGACGGCGACGATCTGCTCGTGGGTGACACGGGCAATGACTACCTCGACGGCGGAGCAGGCGCGGATTTTCTGCTCGGCGATGCTGGCACTGTCGTACTGTCTGCAGGCCGAGCGACAGTGTCGGCGGCGTCAGGCGATGGCAGCGACCGCCTTTACGGGAGTGCCGACCATGATCTACTTGTCGGCGGCGCCGGTCCGGACGAGCTCGAAGGCGGCGACGCCAATGACGTTCTGATCGGTGACGGCGTCAACCTCGTCCTCGACCTTGACACTTGGAGCCTCGTCTCGGTTGCTTTGGCTGGCGCGGGCGCTGATCGCGCCGACGGGGGCACGGGCGACGACCTCCTCTACGGCGGCGGAGGAGACGACACGTTGCGGGGCGGTGCCGACGCCGACACGCTCTGGGGCGACGAGGGCAACGACCTCATATTGGGAGGACTTGGGCAGGACGAACTGCACGGTGCCCAAGGCGCGGATGTGCTTGTGGGCGATGACGCCACCGTGACCGGCACGGTCTTGAGTGAACTCAAAGTCACGGCTAGCTCCTCGGCTGGCAATATGGACGCGCTCGACGGCGACGAGAACGACGACGTTTTGCTTGGCGGTCTTGGCGAAGACACACTGCGTGGACAGGCAGGCAACGATGTGCTGGTGGGTGACTGCGCCGAACTGGTGTGGCGCGGTGGTCTTGTCGTCACGCTGCACCCCACCACTGTCGGCGATGACGATGTCCTTCTCGGCGGACTCGACGACGACCGTCTATATGGCAATGGCGGCGACGACATCCTCTGTGGCGACGACGCCACCGTAACTCGGGAGAACGGCGCCTGGACGGTCGTGACAGCGCTTTCTTCAGGCGATGACACGATCGATGGCGGCCCTGGAGACGACACAATCGTTGGCGGCCGCGGCCGCGACACAGTGGTGGGCGGCGAGGGGGACGATGTGATTCTGGGCGACGGCGGGCGAGTCGTCCGCAAAGGAACTGAATCGCTGACAATCGTATCAGAGGAAATCGGGAGCCAGGACTGGCTCGAGGGAAACGCTGGAGATGATGTGATCGTGGGCGGGGCGGACGCGGACCAGATTTGGGGAGGAGACGATGAAGACCTGCTAATCGGTGACAACGCGCAACTCACCATGGTCGACGGCGCCATCGCTTCACTTCAGCTCTCAGCCCCAGGCGAGAGCGCGCTCGCGGGTGGCGCTGACTCGATTGAAGGCGGCGCGGGACTTGACTCGATATTTGGTGGGGGCGGCAATGATGAAATACATGCTGGCAATGGCAACGACATTGTGGACGGCGGCTGGGGCGATGACACGATTCGGGGCGACGAAGGCGATGACGCGCTTCAAGGCGGCCCCGGGCGCGACACCATCGAAGGCGGCTACGGGAACGACTCGATCCTTGGCGACAGTGGGACCTTCCACTTTGACGCGGACAACCGGATCAACTGGATCGAGAGCTCAACGACCGACGGAGCCGACAGCGACACCATTTCTGGCGGGCTGGGCAACGATGTAGTAATTGGCGGGGCCGAGGCCGACCAACTGGCCGGCGACGAGGGTGACGACGTGCTGCTGGGAGGTGAGGGCCGTGTGACTTTCGTCGGCGGCAAAGTTGATGTGATCACAATCACCGAGGACAGCGACGGCGCAGACATTATCCGCGGCGGCTCAGGCCGCGATACTCTCAAGGGCGGGCCCGGCTCCGATCACCTCTACGGCGGCAGCGAAGATGACGACATTGAAGCAAACGAGGGCAACGACAGGTTACATGGCGAGGAAGGCGCAGACGTGCTCAAGGGCGGCGCGGGAGATGACCAACTTTGGGGAGGCCCTGGCAACGACCGGCTTTTCGGTGAGGAGGACGATGACGAGTTGTTCGGTGAAGACGGCGACGACGCGCTCGTCGGTGGCCGAGGCTCGGACACGATCAGCGGCGGCCGTGGCGCGGATGTGATTCTTGCCGACGGTGGCACATTGACCTATGACGCAAACGACAGGCTGACAGCCGTCGAAGGCGACGCGAACCTCACGGCTTCACCAAACAAAGTCACCGGCGACGCAGGGGATGACGTAATCATGGGCGGCAATGTCGCCGATGAGATCGACGGTGGTAACGACAACGACACGATTCTTGGCGATCTGGGGGAGGTCACGTTCGCAAGCG